>NZ_JBNCKS010000030.1:0-89225 GCF_049841635.1 Micromonospora sp. DT44
CACAACCCATCCCACGCCGCTTCGCGACGCGGGATGCTGCCGCGTGTCTACGCACGGTTCGATTTTCGAGTTAGGGGAGGGGGAGGAGCAGGCAGGTGCTGGTGGCGTGGGCTACCAGGCGGCTCTGCGCGTCCGTTAGGCGGGCTTCGGCCAGGGCCGTGCGGCGTCCGCGTTGCAGGACGGTGCCCTCGCAGCTCAACGTGCCGCTCGCGACGGTGACCGGCCGGAGGAATTTCACGTTCAGGTCCAGCGAGGTGTAGCCGACCCCGGCGGGCAGCGTGGTGTGTACGGCGCAGGCGGCGGCGGTGTCCAGCAGTGTCGAGAGGACGCCGCCGTGCACGGTGCCCAGCGGGTTGTAGTGGAACTCCTGAGGGGTCAGCTCGACGACGACCCGCCCCTCGTCGGCCTCCATGCGGGCCATGTCGAGCAGGTGCATCACCGGGGGCGCGGCCAGTTCGCCCGCGATCATCGCGCGAAGCATGTCGAGGCCGCTGCGCTGACCGACCTGGGCCGCGTTGGCCGCCGGGTCCGACCAGGTGAAGGTACGGCTGCGCGCCGGCTCCTGAGTCTGTGTCATGGACGCAGCGTCGCAGGATGTTGCTGAGTCTGTCAATGAGACCTAGCCTGGTCGGATGAGGCCCGCGGCACTGGACTGGTCGGTGGAGAACTGCACCATCGCCCGCGCGATGGAGATCCTCGGCGAGCGGTGGACCATGGTGGTGCTGCGCGAGGTGTTCAGCGGCGTACGACGCTTCGACGACATGCGGGTCCGTACCGGGATCCCCAGGCAGGTTCTCACCAACCGGTTGGCCCTGCTGGTCGAGCGGGGCGTCCTTCGTCGTGAGCCGTACCGGGAGCCCGGCAGCCGGTTGCGCCACGAGTACCGGCTGACGGAGATGGGCCTCGCCCTCTGGCCCGTGCTCGTCGCCGTGCTCGGTTGGGGTGACCGGTACCTGGCCGACGCCGAGGGTGCGCCGTTGCGCGTGGAGCACCGCGACTGCGGCGCCGAGGTGCGCGCCGAGCTGCGCTGCGTCGACGGGCACGAGGTGCGGGACCCGCGTGACGTGCTGCCCCGCCCGGGGCCCGGCGCGCGCCGCCGCGCCCCCTGACGCCGCCGGCCGCCCACCCGAGCGTCACACGCCTCCGCCGGGCCGTGCCGGCGTGGCACGCGTCCGCCGGGGCTTGCCGGCGTCGTAGACGTCCGTCGGAGCGGGCGTGCCGGCGTCGCCCGCGTCAGCCTGTTGTGGCGTCAACCGCTTCCGTTGCCCGGCGCTGCCCGAAAGGGATCCGGCGGTCGTCGGGGTGTGACGGTAGATGTCCCCGAGTGTGTCGATGGTGTTGCGCCGACGTCCTCGGTGACGTTCGACGAATTCGGGCGAAACCAGGTCTTGTCAATGATCTTAAGTATGTGAATACTTCAGTTCGCTCGACCGGTTTTCGCAGATCGGCCGGGTTGCCCTCGGGTCAGCCATCCCCGGTCAGACCCGTCTCCCCCGCCCAGGAGGTTTGTTACATGCGACCCACGAGGTCCTCCTTCCGTGTTGCGGCGACCGTTGCCGTGAGCGGAACCCTGGTCGTCGGTTCGCTCATCGGCGCACCCGCCCAGGCCGCCCCCGCCGCCTCGCCCGACGCCGGCGCGGCCCTCTCCGCTCAGCTCGGCGACCGCTCCGCAGGCTCGTACATCGACGCCAGCGGCAAGACCGTCGTCACGGTGACCGACGCCGCCGCCGCCCGCACGGTCAGCAAGGCCGGAGCGAGCGTCAAGTACGTCACCCGCGGCGCCGCCGAGCTCAACCGGGCCACCGCCGAGCTGGAGCGCTCGGCGAAGATCCCGGGCACCGCCTGGTGGAGCGACCCGATCACCAACCAGGTGGTCGTCTCCGTCGACAGCACCGTCACCGGCGCCAAGCTGGAGCGGGTCAAGGCGGCCGCCGCGCGCGCCAACGGCGCGGTGCGGGTCGAGGCCGAGGCCGGCGTGCTGAGCACCCGGATCTCCGGTGGCCAGGCCATCTACACCGGCGGTTACCGCTGCTCGCTGGGCTTCAACGTGCGCAGCGGCAGCACCTACTACTTCCTGACCGCCGGGCACTGCACCAACCTCGGCAGCAACTGGTACTCGAACTCGAGCCAGACCAGCCTGCTCGGCACCCGTACCGGCACCAGCTTCCCGGGCAACGACTACGGCATCGTGCGGCACAGCAACTCCGCGAACGCCGCCGGCAACGTCTACCTCTACAACGGCAGCTACCGGGACATCACCGGCTCCGGCAACGCGTCGGTCGGCCAGTCGGTGCAGCGCTCCGGCAGCACCACCGGTCTGCGCAGCGGCTCGGTGTCCGCGACCAACGCCACGGTGAACTACGCCGAGGGTTCGGTCTCCGGCCTGATCCGCACCAACGTCTGCGCCGAGGGTGGCGACAGCGGCGGCTCGCTCTTCTCCGGCGGCACCGCGCTCGGCCTCACCTCCGGCGGCAGCGGCAACTGCAGCAGCGGCGGCACGACCTACTTCCAGCCCGTCACCGAAGCCCTGAGCCGCTACGGCGTCAGCGTCTTCTGATCGACGTACCGCACGCGGGCCGCCGGGGCACTCCGGCGGCCCGCGTCGCGCGTGCGGGTCGGCTCACGCGAGCCGGTCGGGCCCGTCCGTCGGCAGCAGGGGATCCGGGGGTACGACACCGGTCGCGGAGAGGGTCGGACCGAGCGGCGTGGCCCCGGTGGCCCACGCGAGGTGCGCCCGGCGGGCCGACAACACCGCCAGCAGCGGCCAGAGTGATACGCCCACCGCTGTCACCCGTTCGGCCAGGCCGGTGCGGGATCCGCTGGTCACCTCGAACGCGAACCAGCCGAACAGGGCCAGCAGCACCAGCGTGGCGCTCAACGCCACGCCGCGCCGGAACGCCCAGGGCGGTTGCGGCGTCCATGGATGCGAGGCGTCCGGGCCACGCGACAGTCGCAGCGCCGACCCGACCGGCCAGAGTGCCAGCGCCAGGACGGCGACGGTCGCCACGATGCCGTGGCTGAGCGAGCCGCCGACCGTCGGCCGGGGAAAGGCGACGAGCGCGATGGTGGCCACGCCGCCGACGGCGAGCAGGAAGCGGCTCGGTAGTCCGGCCGCGTGCAGCACTGCGGCGGTCGCCAGGTAACAGCACCCGAGCAGCACCAGGGCACTGATCATGATCCAGGCATCGGTGGCGTCGCGCCCGGCCAGTTCGCTGATGGTGTCCCGGATCGGGTCGTATCCGGCGGGCTGCCGGGCGCCCGCGACCGTCCAGCCGCCCACGAGCAGCACCGGCGCGGCGACCGCCGTGGCGACGCCCCAGTTCGGTACGGCGCGCACCAGGTCACGGTAACCGGCGTCAGGGCCCGGCGAGCCGGGTTCGCCGGCTCGCCCACCAGCGAATCACGTCGGGCTGACGGGTGCCCCCGAGCCGGGCCGGCCACCCCTGACAGAATGCGGGTGAGGACTGTTCCACGATGAGGAGTTGCCAGCGTGATCCGTACCCACAATGCCGGAAGCCTGCGCGCCGCGGACGCCGGCTCGACGGTGACGCTCGCCGGGTGGGTGGCCCGCCGGCGCGACCACGGCGGTGTCATCTTCGTCGACCTGCGTGACGGCTCCGGCGTCGTGCAGGTGGTGTTCCGCGAGGAGGACGCGCACGCGCTGCGCAACGAGTTCTGCGTGAAGGTCACCGGCGAGGTGACCCGCCGCCCCGAGGGCAACGAGAACCCCGACCTGCCGACCGGCGAGGTCGAGGTGACCGCCGCCGCGCTGGAGGTGCTCTCCGAGGCCGCGCCGCTGCCGCTTCCGGTGGACGACCAGGTCGAGGCCGGTGACGACATCCGGCTCAAGTACCGCTACCTGGACCTGCGCCGCAGCGGCCCGGCGAACGCGCTGCGGCTGCGCTCGCGCGCCAGCCAGCTCGCCCGGGGCGTGCTGCACGAGCGGGACTTCCTGGAGATCGAGACGCCGACGCTGACCCGGTCGACCCCGGAGGGCGCCCGGGACTTCCTGGTGCCGGTGCGGTTGCAGCCCGGCAGCTGGTACGCGCTGCCGCAGTCGCCGCAGCTCTTCAAGCAGCTGCTGATGGTCGGCGGCATGGAGCGGTACTACCAGATCGCCCGCTGCTACCGCGACGAGGACTTCCGCGCCGACCGGCAGCCGGAGTTCACCCAGCTCGACATCGAGATGTCCTTCGTGACCGAGGACGACGTGATCGACCTCGGCGAGGCGATCGTCTCGGCGCTCTGGAAGGACCTGGCCGGGCACGAGATCACCCGACCGATCCCGCGGATCACCTGGCACGACGCCATGGCCCGGTACGGCTCGGACAAGCCGGACCTGCGCTACGGCGTCGAGCTGACTGAGCTGACCGACTACCTGCGCGGCACCGAGTTCCGGGTGTTCGCCGGGGCGATCGACGCGGGCGGCTACGTCGGTGCGGTGGTGATGCCCGGTGGCGCGTCCCAGACCCGCAAGGAGCTGGACGGCTGGCAGGACTGGGCCAAGGCGCGCGGCGCGCGGGGCCTGGCGTACGTGGTGCTGGACGCCGAGACCGGCGAGGCGCGCGGTCCGGTGGCCAAGAACCTCTCCGCCGAGCACCTGGGCGGGCTCGCCGACGCGGTCGGCGCCAAGCCGGGCGACGCGGTCTTCTTCGCGGCGAGCACGACCACCCGTGAGGCGCAGGAGCTGCTCGGCGCTGCCCGTGTCGAGATCGCCAAGCGCTCCGGCCTGATCGACGAGAGCGCCTGGGCGTTCTGCTGGGTGGTCGACGCGCCCATGTTCGAGACGACGGACGAGGGCGCGTGGACGGCCGTGCACCACCCGTTCACCTCGCCGAACGCCGAGTGGGTCGACCGGTTCGAGGAGGCCCCGGACCAGGCCCTGGCCTACGCGTACGACATCGTCTGCAACGGCAACGAGATCGGCGGCGGGTCGATCCGTATCCACCGGGGGGACGTGCAGAAGCGGGTGTTCGACCTGCTCGGCATCACCCCCGAGGAGGCGCAGGACAAGTTCGGCTTCCTGCTGGAGGCGTTCAAGTACGGCGCCCCGCCGCACGGCGGCATCGCGTTCGGCTGGGACCGGGTCTGCATGCTGCTGGCCGGCGCGGACTCGATCCGCGAGGTCATCGCGTTCCCGAAGACCCGGGGCGGCTTCGACCCGCTGACCGGCGCGCCGACCCCGATCACCGCCCAGCAGCGCGCCGAGGCCGGCATCGACGCCAAGCCCAAGCTCGCCGCAACGGCCCACACCGGAACGGCCGGCCCCGCAGCCCCGGTGGCCGACCCCGTCTGACCCACCCCGTTTTTGGTTGATCAAGAGGTTCGCGTCATCATCGCCCCGCGAGATGACGCGAACCTCTTGATCAACGGGGGAGTGGTTGGGGATGCGGGTGCTTGTCGTCGGAGGCAGTGGGTTTCTCGGCCGGGAGGTTTGTCGGCGGGGCGTACAGGCGGGGCTTTCGGTCGTCGGCACGTTCTACGGCGGTGACGTCGGGGTGCCGGGGGTCGCGGCGCGGCGGTTGGACGTGACCGACCGGTCCGCCGTGCGCGCGCTGGTCGCCGAGGTGCGGCCGGACGCCGTGGTCGCGACCCCCTACCGGCACGACGACTGGACGGTCACCGCCGACGGCGCCGCCCACGTGGCCCTCGCCGCCGCCGAGGTGGGCGCCCGGCTGGTGCACCTGTCCAGCGACGCGCTGCACGGCGGCCGGCCCACGCCGTACGCCGACGACGAGCCGCCCAGCCCGGTCAACGCGTACGGGGCCGCGAAGGCGGCGGCCGAGACCGCCGTGCGCGCGATCGATCCCGGCGCGGCGCTGGTGCGTACCTCGCTGATCCTGGGGGAGGCAGCAAGCAGATCCAGCTCTGCCGCGACGCGCTCGCCGAGCGGGCCGTCCTGTTCACCGACGAGGTCCGGTGCCCGGTCGACGTCACCGACCTGGCCGACGCCGTGCTGGAGCTGGCCCACTCGTCGTACGCCGGGCTGCTCAACGTGGCCGGCGCGGACGCCGTCAGCCGGGCCGAGCTGGGCCTGTTGGTAGCCGAGCGGTTCGGGCTGGACGCGACAGGGCTGAAGACCACGACGGCCGCCGCCGTGGGTGTCGTGCGCCCCAGCGACGTACGCCTCGACTCCGCCCGCGCCGCCGGTCTGCTGCGGACGCGCCTGCGCGGGGTGCGGGAAATCCTGGCCTGACATCCTGCACACTTCCTATGCACAACTCTTGTGCATAGGAAGTGTGCAGAGATAGTGTGCAGTCATGGTGAATGACGAAGCGACCCCGCAGCCGACCCCCTGGGAGGTGCGGATCGACAAGCGGCAGGTCCGGGTGCTCGCGCACCCGCTGCGGATGCGACTGGTCGGTGCCCTGCGGGTGAACGGGCCCGCCACCGCCACCACCCTCGCCGAACTGCTCGGCACCAACACCGGCGCGACCAGCTATCACCTGCGCCAACTCGCCGAGGTCGGGCTGGTCACCGAGGATCCCGACCGGGGCAGCGGACGGCAGCGCTGGTGGCAGGCCGCGCACGACGTCACGAGCTGGGAGCCGAGCGACTTCGACGACGACCCCGACGCCCGTGCCGCTATCGAGTGGATCCAGGGCGACCAGGTGCGCCTCCTCGTCGAACACGCCGACCGCTGGTTCGCCAACCAGAATGAGTGGTCCCCCGCCTGGCGGGACGCCTTCGGCATGGGCGACATCTTCATGACCGTCCCGCCCGAGCGGCTGGAGGCGCTCAAGGCGGAGGTGTGGCAGGTGCTGGAGCGGTACCACCGCGAGGCCGAGTCGGTCGACACAGCCGAGCCCGCCGACCCGCAGGCCCGCCCGGTGCAGGTCTTCCTGGCCGCCTATCCGCTGCTGGACGGTCCCCGATGAGCGCGAGGAGTGAGCCGGGTTTGCGAGCCCCGCAGTCGCGAATGGAGGTGGCGTCGTGAGCGCGAGGAGTGAGCCGGGTTTGCGAGCCCCGCAGTCGCGAATGGAGGAAGGGTCGTGAGCGCGCTCACCGTACGCCAGGTTCGGCGTCGCTACCTCACGCTGTACGGCCTGCGCTGGCTGCCGACGGGCCTGATGATCCCGGTGATGATCCTGCTCATGCAGGAGCGCGGCCTGTCGCTGCCGCAGATCGGCCTGGTCAGCACCGCGCAGGGGCTGCTGGTGCTCGCGCTGGAGCTGCCCACCGGTGGATTCGCCGACGCCCTCGGGCGCAAGCCGGTCCTGCTCGCCGCCGGAGTTCTCAACCTTGCCTCCCTCGCCGTGTTCGCGGTGGCCGACTCGTTCGCGCTGTTCTTCCTGGTCTGGGCCCTGCAGGGCGTCTACCGGGCGCTCGACAGCGGCCCCCTGGAGTCCTGGTACGTCGACGCCACGCTGGCCGCCGACCCGCAGGCCGAGTACGAGAAGGGCCTCGGGTACGCCGGCACCGTCGTCGGCATCGCCATCGGCGGCGGGGCCCTGCTCAGTGGCGGACTGGTCGCGCTCGGGCCGTTCGGGCCGGTCAGCGCGCTCACCGTGCCGGTGCTGGCCGCGCTCCTCGCGCAGGCGGTGGCGCTCGGCGCGTTGCTGGTCCTGCTGGTCGAGGAGCGCCCGGCCACCGGTCTGGCGGCGGTGCGCGCGTCGGTGACGCAGGCCCCCCGCATGATCGGCCAGGCGATCGGCCTGCTGCGCCGATCCCGGGTACTGCTCGCGCTGGTGGCGGTGGAGCTGTTCTGGGGTTTCGGCATGGTCACCTTCGAGTCGTTGCTCCCGGTCCGGCTCGCCGAGGTGGTCGGCGACCCGGAACGCGCCGCCGCGCTGCTCGGGCCGGCCAGCTCCGCCGCCTGGATCGCCAACGCGGCCGGCGCGGCGCTCACCCCGCTACTGCTGCGCTGGCCCGGGGCGGCGCCGGGCGCGGCCCTGCTGCGCATCCTGCAAGGGGCGACGGTCGTCGGGATGGGACTGCTCGCCGGCCCGGTCGGGGTGCTCGTCGCCTACCTGGCCTGCTACGCCGTGCACGGCGCGTCGAACCCGCTGCACAGTGGCCTGCTGCACCGCCAGGTCGACGGCCCGTACCGCACCAGCGTGCTGTCGCTGAACTCGATGATGGCGCAGCCGGCCGCCGCGCTCGGCGGAGTCGTGCTGACCGCGCTCGCGGCCAGCACCAGCGTGGGTACGGCGATGGTGGTCGGCGCGGTCGTGCTGGCCGTCGCCGCCCCGCTCTACCTGCCCGCCTGGCGGGCCGACCGGCGGGCCGTGTCGGACCGGGCCGGTGGGCCGGCCCCGGATGACCCCGGAGTCGCTGTGGATCCGCCCGCTCCGCGCGGCGGGGGCGTGGACCACGCCGGCCCGGCCGCTTTCGATCCGGACCTGACGGCCGGTGGCGTGGACCCGACCGCGGCGGCAGTGCCGGTCGAGCGGCCTTAACGGCCTGTTCCAGTAAAGGGAAACGGGCCCTAGCGCTCGGGACCGAGGCGGATCGAGGTGCGGGACAGGGTGCCGGTGAAGCCGAGGCGACGGTAGAGCCGCACCGCCCCGACATTGTCCGGATAGACGCCGAGCGCGACGGTGTCGTGCCGGGACAGCAGCGCCCGGGTCATCCCGGCGGTCAGCGCCGCGCCCAGCCCTCGGCCCCGCTGGTCGGGGGCGACGGTCAGGCCAGCCAGGAAGCCGACGTCCCCCCCGGCTGCGGTCCGCGCCGCACGCCACCACCCGGTCGCCGGACCGGATGCCGTACCAGTCGACGACCGTCGGGTCGCCCGGCCGCGTGGTGGTGGTCGGGAACGCCTCGTCGACGAGCGCCTCCAGCGCCGGGCGGTCGGCGTCGGTCAGCCGGACGACCCGCTGCTCGTCGGGCTGCTCCTGCGGCGCGACGGTGGTCCAGTGGAAGTCCCAGTCGACGTGGTGCGCCACCGCCACCCGCCCGACCGCCAGGGCGGGGTCGAATCGGGGCAGGTGCAGCCGGTTCTCCGGACGTAGCAGGCCCTCGGCGACCAGCGCGGCGCACAGGTCCAGTACCGGCCCGGCCGGGCCCACGGCGTCGGCGCCGAAGCCGCGCTCGGGTGGCAACAACCACAGCACGGCGCCGTCGCGTTGCCAGCCACGCGCCGGGGTGCCCGGCGAGAGCGAGTGCCGGACGAACGGGTGCCCGCCGGCGGCGGCCAGGATCGTGGCCCGGTCGTGAAGCGCCTGGTCCTCCAAGATCATGCGACCAGCCTAGGAGCCGGCGTGCCGGCGACCGCGCCGGGTCGGCGATGCGACCGCGCCCGTGCCGCGCCCGGGCTCCGCGCCCGTGCCGCGCCCGCGTCCCGCGCCCGCGCTCCGCCCGCGCTCCGCGCCCGAGATCCTCACAACTTCAGGGATGTCGTTGCCTGAGCCGCGCCGGAAGCAGCAGCATCCCCGACGTTGCGCGGATCTTGATGACGACGCCCGGCAACGCACGACCCGCGATGAACTAGCGGCGACGAGCGCGAGGCGGCCCGACCCGGGGCGGTTCGGCCCACGCCGCAAGATCGCGCGCGATCCTGGATGTAGTGGCCTCGTCGACGTGCCGATACCACTACATCCAGGATGCGGCGCGATCCTGCGGTCGGCCCAGCCCGTGGGTGAGCGGCGACGGCCGGCGCGGTCTCGCAGCCGATCCACGGTGGAGATTGGCGGGTCGACCGATTGGGTACATCACGCGCCGACCTACTGGGAACCCCCACCGGAGGACCGACATGCTCGCCATTCTCGCCGCCATCGTCTTTGGCTTCGCCCTGCTGATCGACCTGTTCGACACCAACTTCGGCGCGCCCGACCTGTTCAATTGGAACACCCTCGTACTCATCGGCCTCTTCCTGCTCGCGCTCTACCTGGGCGGCGTCGGCAGCGGGCCGCGCGGCAGTGGTGGTGGCCGCTGGTACCGGGGTCGTCGCCCCGGTCGTGGCTGACCGAGACCGATCAGCGGTGGCCCGGCCCGTAGCGCGATTCCGGCGTCTCGGGTCGGGCCCGGTACTGTCTTCGTGATGGAGTCCGACGCTCTCTTCTCCCTCGGTGCCCCCACCGGGCCGCGTGGCGCGCCCGAGGGTCCCGCCGGTGTAGACGGCTTCACTCCGGTAGCGGACGATTCGCCCCTGCCTGTCCGCATGCGACCCGCGAGCCTGGACGAGCTGATCGGGCAGGACCACCTGCTCGCCCCCGGCGCGCCGCTGCGGCAACTGGTCTCCGGCGGTGCGCCGATGTCGGTCATCCTCTGGGGTCCGCCCGGCAGTGGCAAGACGACCATCGCGCACCTGGTGGCCGGCGCGACCGACCGCCGTTTCGTCGCCATGTCGGCGCTGTCCGCCGGCGTCAAGGACGTCCGCGCGGTGATCGAGACGGCCCGTCGTCAGCGCCGTTCGGGCGGCCCGCAGACGGTGCTGTTCATCGACGAGGTGCACCGGTTCAGCAAGACGCAGCAGGATTCGCTGCTCGCCGCCGTCGAGGACCGGACCGTCACGCTCCTCGCGGCGACCACCGAGAACCCGTACTTCTCGGTCATCTCGCCTCTGCTCTCGCGGTGTGTGCTGCTCACCCTGCAACCGCTCGACGACGACGCCGTCCGCGGCCTGCTGCGCCGCGCGGTCGCCGACGAGCGCGGCCTCGGCGGCGCGCTCACCCTGGCCACCGATGCCGAGGACCATCTCGTCCGGCTCGCCGCCGGTGACGTCCGCAAGGCGTTGACCGCGCTGGAGGCGGCGGCGGCGTCCGCCACGGCCCTCGGCGCCGGGCGCATCGACCTGGCCACCGCCGAGCAGGCGGTCGACGTGGCGGCGGTGCGGTACGACCGCGACGGCGACGCCCACTACGACGTGGTCAGCGCCTTCATCAAGAGCATGCGCGGCTCGGACGTCGACGCCGCGGTGCACTGGCTGGCCCGGATGCTGGTCGCCGGGGAGGACGCCCGGTTCATCGCCCGACGACTCGTCATCTTCGCGAGCGAGGACGTCGGCATGGCCGATCCGACCGCGCTGAGCGTGGCCACCGCCGCCGCGCACGCGGTGGAGTACGTCGGCCTGCCCGAGGTGCAGCTCAACCTGGCCCAGGCCGTGATCCACCTGGCCACCGCGCCGAAGTCGAACTCGGCCACCACCGCGATCGGCGCTGCCATCGCCGACGTACGGGCCGGGCGGGGTGGTCCGGTGCCACGGGGCCTGCGCGACGCGCACTACGCCGGCGCGCGCGGGCTGGGCCACGGCACCGGATACCGCTACCCGCACGACGACCAGCGCGGCGTGGTCACCCAGCAGTACGTCCCCGACGACCTGGTGGGCGTCGACTACTACCAGCCCGGCCCGCACGGGGCGGAACGGTCCGTGGCGACGCGGCTGCCGCTGCTGCGCCGGATCGTACGTGGGCTGCCGGTCCCGCCGGCCCGCCCGGAAAGCCCGGCCGCCGGGGCGACCGCGACAGCTGGATCGCCCGCCACAGCCGGGCCGGCCGCCGGGGAACCGGTAACGCCGCAGCCGGCGACGGCGCTTGCTGGTCGGAACGGCCGGGCGGTCACGGGTGTGGATGGTGCCGCTACGACGCAGGACGGCGGCACGAACGCCGCAGGAGAGGGTCAACAGTGAGATCGCGTGGTGCCGACCGCCCCGACGAGGGCCCGGACGAGCGGCGTGATCCCCGCGCCAAGGGCCGCCGCTGGGGTCGAGGCCGAGCCGAGGCCGAGCCGGAGGAGCCGGTAGCCGGCGAGGAGTTCGGCTGGATCGACGACCTGCGTTCGGCCAAGCAGCAACGGGGCGAGCTGGGCCCGGACGGGGTTCCGGTCGAGCCGGTGCCGCCGCGTGCCGGAATGCCGACGCCCCCGGACGCGCCCCCCGGCCCGCGCCGGCCGGACACCGAGGCCGCCGGGGCGCGTCGAGGTGTCGACGGACCCTGGCCCGGCGAGACGCCCCCGCCCGGTCGTCGCCCGGACGCCCGCCCGCCCGCCGACCGGGCGCCGGTCGAGCGCCCGCGTGAGCCCGGGCCGTCCGGCGTAACCGGTCCGCCGTCGCCGCGCGGCAACCAGTCGGTTCCCGGCGTCGACCCGCGCGCCGCCGGGGGCCCGCGTACGCCGCCGCCCGCCCGCCCGGGCGGCGGTGACCCGGCCGGCCCCGCCGGCCCCCGACCGACGGGCGGCGCTCCCACCGGCCCCGCGCGAGCGCGTCCGACCGTGGGGCCGTCCGGCCCGCCCCTGGGTCCACCGGCCGTGGGCGCTCCGACCGGCCCTCGTGCCGAGGTCCCCGCGCCCGCCGGCCGGGCGGAGGCCGTGCCGCCACTGCGCCGGCCCGACGCAGTACCGCCGGGCCGTCGACCCGCTCCGGAGCCGGGCGCGGGCGGGCGGCCGCTCAGCGGTGACGGCCCGCCGTCCGGACGGCGTACGCCCGAACCGGCGCGGCCCGCCGGTGGCGCTGCCCGCTTCGACGGAGCGGTGACCGGTGTCGCACCGCAGGTCGCCGACGGACTTCGACCCGATCCCGCGATCGCCGACGACCAGCGTACGGCCCGGCGTCGTCCCGGGCCGGTCGACCCGGGCGCGCCGGAGCCAGCGCGCCCCGCCGGGGGTGGCCACCGTCGTGCCGCCGAACCGGACGAGGCGGCGGTTCCCCGCTCGGGCAACGCCCCGCCGCTGCCCGACGCGTCGCCCAGCGGCGCTGTCCCCACCGGCGGCACGGCCACCGACGGCACCGGTCGCCGTCGGGCGGTCCCGGACGAGCAGGACCGACGCGCGGCGACCGGCGGCGAGCCGCAGCCGGAACGCCGGGACCGTCCGGAGCGGCCGGCGGACTGGCTGCGTCAGGCCGGCCGGCTGCCGCACACCGACCCGGGCCTGCCGGTGGTGAACCGTCGAGGGGCCGGCGGGCAGCCCGCGGAGCGGCCCGCCGGCCGCCGTACCGGCCCACCGCCCGCCGGTGACCTGAACGACCGCTCCGGTGCTCCACTCGCCGTACCCGACCCGGCCGCGGAGCGTGCCGCCGGCCGCCGGGCCGCCGGACCGCCTGCCGACCCGGGCGCGGACGCTCCCACCGGCCGCCGGGCCGCCCGCGCCCCGGAAACCACCGGTGAGCACCCGAGCGGTCCTCTGCCGCAGCCGCCGGTCCCGGGGGAGCGCCCGGTCGGCCGTCGGAATGCTCCGGGCACCGCCCCGGACCCGATCAACCGTCGCCGCCGCCCGTCGGCCGAGCCGGCTGCTGAGGGGCGGCCCGGCCCGGCGGGCGAGCGCGGTGACGACTCGTACGCCGGTCCGCCCGGCGGCGGACGACCCGGGCCCGGCGCACCCGTGCGCGGCGCCCGCTCCGTCCCACCCGGTGGCCGGGCCCGGCTCGCGCCCGGCGACGCGCCGGTCTCCGGCGCCGGCCGCCGTGGGCCCGACGGGCCACCCCGGCCCGGCGTGGCCCGCCCCGACGGACCGGCGCGCGCGGCGGTGCCGCCGGGCGCCCGTCCCGACAGCCCGCCCGGTCCACGCGTGGACGGTCCGCCCCGGTCCGGCCCGGAGGGTCCGGGCCGCGCGGCGGTGCCGCCGAACGCCGATGGTCCCGCTCGCGCGGCGACGCCGCCGGGCGTCGGTCCGGACGCCGCGGCCCGCGCCGCTGTCCCACCCGGCGTCGATCCGCAGGGTGCGGCTCGTGCGGGGGTACGACCCGGCGTCGGTCCGGATGCGCCACCCCGCCCTGGTACGGCCCGGCCCCGGCCGGATGGTCCGGCTCGTGCGGCGGTCCCGCCGGGCGTCGGTCCGGACGCTCCACCCCGGCCGGATGGCCCGGCGCGCGCCGCCGTCCGCCCCCCGGGCATCGCCCAGCCACCCGGTGGCGGCGTCCGGACGGGCGCCGAGCAACCCGGCCCCGGATCGCCCGCGACCGCGCGTGCCGCCGCCCCGCGTCCGGCGGACCGCGCTGCGGGCCGGGCGCTGCCGCCGCCCCGCGAGGGCGGCCGTCCCGAGCCCAGCGGTGTCGCCCCCGTGCCGCCGTCCGGTCGTGCCGGCGAACCGGTCGCCCGTGCCGCGGTCGTGCCACCGGGCGCGGCTGGCCCCGTGGACCGGCCAGCCTCCGAACCGGTCGACGAGCCGGCGCTGCGCGCTGCCGGCGGGGACGTCGCCGACGACGAGGACGCGGCCCCGGGCGCCCGGTCCGAGCAGCACCGGCAGTCGCGCGAACGACGCCGGCTGCGGGTCGCCGTCCTGGCGCTGGTCAGCATCGTGCTGCTCGGCGCGGTGCCCCTCTTCTTCGGCCTCCGCACCCTCAGCCGGGACCCGGTGTTCGACAACCTGGACCAGCTCAACGTGCCCGCCTGGGCCGCGACGAAGACGGTCGACGACGTCAGCGGCAGCCGCTGGTGCCTGCTCGACTGCCGGCTGCGCGAGCGCACCGTCACCTCCGAGAAGTCGCCGGAGGAGACGGCGAAGGTCTACGAGGAGGCGCTGCGCGGCGACGGTTGGCGGCCGTGGAAGGTAAGCCGCTGCCCCGAGCAGGAGACGAAGGGCAGTTACACGTGCTGGCGTCAGGACGAGTTGACGCTCGACCTGTGGGTGCGCGCGCCGGCCTGCGTACCGCCGCCGGTCGACGGGGAGCCGGCGATCGTGCCGTCCCCCGAGCCGTCGGCCGCTGCGGGGGAGTGCGCCGGCTCGTTGGTGTCGGTGAAGGTGCGCAACGCGATCGACGACGAGCGGACCAGGCCGCAGCCCAGCACCGATCCGTCACTGACCGGGGAGGATCCGTTCCCGACGGTCAGCGGGGATCCGCTGGGCGATGTGACACCCTCACCGTCCTGAGCCGCTCTCCATCACGGACGGTAGGGTCTGGGGCTGGCGAACGCGCCGGCCGGCGACGGTCCGGTGGGTTCGGTGGGCACCACGGTTGTGCGTTCCGGGGACGTCGGGTCCGGCGGAAATCTGCTTGAGGAGGACACGCGTGGGCGACATTCTGGCGGTCGCGGCGCTGATCGCGGCGAGCGCGTTCGCGGTGCTGGTGCTCATCCTGACGCTGCCGATCCTGCGGCTGCGGCACACGGTGGACGCCACCACCCGGATGATCAACGACCTCAACGACCGGACGGCACCGCTGCTCGGCGACGTCAACACCACGGTGAAGAACGTCAACGTGGCGCTGGAGCAGGTGCAGACCTCGCTCGACGGTGTGAACCTGCAGTTGGCGAAGGTCGACACGATGACCAGCCACGCCCAGAACGTCACCGCCAACGTCGCCAACCTGGCGACGGTGGTCTCCGCGGCGGCCGCGAACCCGCTGGTCAAGGTGGCCGCCTTCGGCTACGGCGTGCGCCGGGCCGCCGCCAGCCGCCGGCACGCCGAGACCGAGCGCGAGGTGCGCGACACCATCAAGCAGCAGCGGCGGGCCGCCCGGCGCGGCAACCGTTGACCGACCCGGCCACAGGAGGTAGCGCGACATGAAGCGGTTGTTCTGGCTCGGCATCGGCGTGGCCGTGGGCGTGGTGGTGGTCCGCAGGGCGACCCGGACCGCGCAGGCGTACACCCCGGCCGGCATCGCCAGCTCGTTGTCGGAATCCGCTGGCAGCCTGGCGGAGTCGGTGCGTAGCTTCGTGGAGGACGTGCGGGTCGGAATGGCCGAGCGCGAGCAGGAAATTCACCAGGCGTTCGTCCAGGGCGAGGCGTTCGACGACCAGTTCGCCGAGCTGCGGGAGTCCCCGCGGATCGGCGATCGAGAGATTTTTCCGGAGGAACACCAGCGATGAAGACGGCGGAGATCAAGCGGCGGTACCTCGCGCACTTCGAGGCGAACGGCCATGCCGTGGTGCCGTCCGCTCCGCTGCCCGCCATCAGCGACCCGAACCTGCTGTTCGTCAACGCCGGCATGGTGCAGTTCGTGCCCTACTTCCTGGGTCAGCAGACCCCGCCGTACCAGCGGGCCGTCAGCGTGCAGAAGTGCATCCGCACCCCGGACATCGACGAGGTCGGCAAGACCAGCCGGCACGGCACGTTCTTCCAGATGAACGGCAACTTCTCCTTCGGTGACTACTTCAAGGCCGGGGCGATTCCCCTGGCGTGGGAGTTGTCCACGAAGCCGGTCGCCGAGGGTGGTTACGGGCTTGATCCGGAGCGGATCTGGCCGACGATCTACCTCGACGACGACGAGGCGTACGAGATCTGGCGGTCGGTGGGTGTGCCGGCGGAGCGGATCGTGCGTCGCGGCAAGGCGGACAACTTCTGGTCCATGGGCATCCCCGGGCCGTGCGGTCCGTCGTCGGAGCTGTTCTACGACCGGGGCCCGGAGTACGGCGCCGAGGGTGGTCCGGCGGTCGACGAGGACCGGTACATGGAGTACTGGAACCTCGTGTTCATGCAGTTCGAGCGGGGTCCGGGCACCAACAAGGAGGACTACCCGATCCTGGGTGACCTGCCGGCGAAGAACATCGACACCGGCATGGGCCTGGAGCGGATGGCCTCGATCCTGCAGGGCGTCGACAACCTGTACGAGATCGACGAGGTCCGGCCCATCCTCGCCCGCGCGGCGGAGCTGACCGGCAAGCGGTACGGCGCGCACTCCGGGCACGTGGCGAGCGAGTCGCACCCGGACGACGTGCGGCTGCGGGTGGTCGCGGATCACGTGCGGACCGCGCTGATGCTGATCGGCGACGGCGTGACGCCGAGCAACGAGGGCCGTGGGTACGTGCTGCGGCGCATCATGCGTCGGGCGATCCGGTCGATCCGGCTGCTGGGCTGGCAGGACCGGGCGCTGCCTGAGCTGCTGCCCGTCGCGCGGGACTGCATGGCGCCCTCGTACCCGGAGCTGGCGACCGACTTCGACCGCATCTCGCAGTACGCGTACGCGGAGGAGGAGGCGTTCCTGTCGACGCTGCGTGCCGGGACGACGATCCTGGACACGGCGATCGCCGAGACCCGCTCGGCGGGTGGCGCGGCGCTGTCCGGGGCGAAGGCGTTCCAGCTGCACGACACGTACGGCTTCCCGATCGATCTGACCCTGGAGATCGCGGCCGAGCAGGGCCTGAAGGTCGACGACGAGGGTTTCCGCCGGCTGATGGCCGACCAGCGGACCCGGGCCAAGGCGGACGCGCAGGCGCGCAAGACCGGGCACACCGACGTGTCGGCGTACCGGTCGGTGCTCGACGAGGGTGGCCCGGTGACCTTCACCGGCTACAGCGAGGTGGCCCGCGAGTCGCGGGTGCGGGCGCTGTTGGGCTCGGACGGCCCGCGTGCGGCGGCGACCGAGGGTGAGATGGTCGAGTTGGTGCTCGACACGACCCCGTTCTACGCCGAGGGCGGCGGCCAGCAGCCCGACCACGGCATCATCACCGTCGGGGACGGCCAGGTCGAGGTGCTCGACGTGCAGCAGCCGGTGCCGGGCCTGATCGTGCACCGGGCCCGCGTGATCCGGGGTGAGGTGCACCCCGGCGACACCGGCTACGCCGAGATCGACACCACCCGGCGTCGGGCGATCTCCCGGTCGCACACGGCCACCCACCTGGTGCACCAGACCATGCGCAACTTCCTCGGCGAGTCGGCCACCCAGGCGGGTTCGTTGAACGCGCCGGGCCGGCTGCGGTTCGACTTCAACACCCCGACGGGTGTGTCGCCGACGGTCCTGCGCGACGTGGAGCAGCAGGTCAACGAGGTGTTGCTGGCCGACCTGGAGGTGCACGCCTTCATCACGTCGCTGGACGAGGCGCGGCGGATCGGCGCGATGGCGCTCTTCGGCGAGAAGTACGGCGAGGAGGTGCGGGTCGTCGAGGTGGGCGACTACGCCCGGGAGCTGTGCGGCGGCACGCACGTGGCCCGCTCGGCGCAGCTCGGCCTCGTGAAGATCCTCTCCGAGTCGTCGATCGGCTCCGGCGTACGCCGGGTCGAGGCGCTGGTCGGCATGGACGCCTTCGGCTTCCTGGCGCGTGAGCACCTGCTGGTGTCCCGGCTGGCCGAGCTGTACCGGGTGCCCAACGACCAGGTCGCCGACCGGGTCGAGCAGACGGTCACCCAGCTCCGGGACGCGGAGAAGGAGCTGGAGAAGCTGCGCGCCCAGCTGGTGCTGGGTGGGGCGGGCGCGCTCGCCGGGCAGGCGAAGGACGTGCGCGGGGTGGCGTACGTGGGAACCGAGGCGCCGGAGGGCGCGGCCGGCAACGACGTACGGACCCTCGCCCAGGAGATTCGCGGCAAGATCGATCCGGCGCGGCCGGCGGTGGTCGCCGTGGCGGCCCGGTCGAACGGCAAGGCGTCGTTGGTGGTGGCGGTCAACGCGGCGGCCCGCAGCCGGGGCCTCACCGCGTCGGACCTGGTCAAGGCGGCGTTCTCCGGGCGCGGCGGGGGGAGCCCCGATCTGGCCCAGGGGGGCGGTCTGCCCGCGACCGAGGCGCCGAACCTGCTGCTCACCGTCGAGAAGGCGATCACCGAGGCGTGATGGACGGTCAGTGTCGACCAGGGCGGACCGAATGGTCCGCCCTGGTTCGTCGACAGCACAGGGGTGACCTACGGTGAGCGGCTTCACACGGGGAGTTCGCCTCGGTGTGGACGTCGGTCAGGTGCGCGTGGGGGTGTCCCGCTCGGATCCGCACGGGGTGCTGGCCACGCCGCTGGTGACCCTCGCCCGCGATCTCACCGCCGCGCCGGAGGCGGTGCCGAGTGACATTGCCCAGCTCGCGGCCTTGGTGGCCGAGCACGAGGCGGTCGAGGTGGTCGTCGGGCTTCCGATCAATCTGGCCGGCAAACATGGCCCGGCCGCGCTCAGCGTCACGGCGTACGCTGACCGACTGGTCAATGTGATAGCGCCGGTCCCGGTAACGCTCACCGACGAGAGGATGTCGACCGTGGTCGCTTCTCGTAGGCTTGCCGAGCGTGGCGTTCGTGGCAAGCGTCAACGTGCGGTTGTCGACCAGGCGGCCGCGGTGGAGATCCTGCAGAGCTGGCTGGACGCGCAGCGGAGGCGGACGTAATGATCGACGATCTGGACCTTGGGTTCGACGAGCCGGAGCGGGGTGAGAAGGGCCGGCACCGGCGTGGCTTCCGCAAGCGCAAGGGAGGCTCCGGCGGCGGCCGGGGCAAGACGTTCCTGGCGCTGATGATGGCCCTGGTCCTGTTGGGCGCCATCGGTGGTGGCGCGTACTACGGGTTCGACCGGATCCAGAACTACTTCGTCACGCCCGACTACGACGGTGCCGGCTCGGGCGAGGTGCTGGTCGACGTCAAGGCCGGTGACAGCGCGACCGATGTCGGTGCCACGTTGTACGAGGCCGGTGTGGTCAAGAGCGTCAAGGCCTTCATCGAGGCGGCGGACGGAAACTCCCGCAGCAAGAACCTCCAGGTGGGTCGCTACAAGGTCAAGAAGGAGATGAAGGCGTCCGAGGCCCTGCTCCTGCTGCTCGATCCGAAGAGCCGGGTGGTGAACGGGGTGACCATCCCGGAGGGGATGATCACCTTGGCGATCTATGACGAGCTGGCCAAGGCGACGAAGATTCCGGTCGCCGACTTCAAGGCCGCGGCGAAGGACCCGGTCAAGCTGGGGGTGCCGGCCTTCTGGTTCAACCGGGGCGACGGCAAGAAGGGGCCGAAGAGCCTCGAGGGCTTCTTGTTCCCGGCGACGTACGAGCTTCCGCCGAAGGCGACTGCCGCGCAGATCCTGTCGCTGATGGTGGACAAGTTCCTCGAGGTGACCGACCAGATCAAGTTCGTCGACACCGTCCAGGACAAGCGGGGCATCTCCCCGTACGAAGCCTTGATCACCGCCTCCATCGCGCAGGCCGAGTCGGTCAACCACGTCGACTTTCCGAAGGTATCCCGAGTGATCTACAACCGGGTGTACACGGACAAGTACCACTGCAGGTGCCTGGAGATCGACAGTGCGATCAACTACTGGTTGCGGTTGCAGGGCAAGGACCCGAAGGACTCCGACGTCCTCAAGGCCAGCGAACTCAACGATCCGAAGAACCCGTACCGCACCCATGGCGCCAACGGCCTGACCATCACGCCGATCAGCAACCCCGGCGAGGACGCGCTCAAGGGCGCGATGGACCCGCCGGTGGGCAACTGGATCTACTTCATGACCGTCGACAAGAAGGGCACGATGGGCTACGGCTCCAACGATGCCGACTTCCGGGACCTGCAGCGACAGATGTGCCGCAACGGCGTGCTCAGCGGCGAGAACTGTTAGTGCGGGCCGCCGTGGTCGGTGCGCCGATCGCGCACTCCCTCTCTCCGGTGATCCACAACGCCGGGTACGCCGCCGCCGGGCTGACCGGGTGGTCGTACACCCGGATCGAGTGCGGGGCGACGGAGCTGCCGGATCTGGTCGCCGGGTTGGGCCCGGAGTGGGCCGGACTGTCGGTGACCATGCCGGGTAAGGAGGCGGCGCTCGCCGTGGCCGACGCCGCGTCGCCGGTCGCCGTCGCCGTTGGCGCGGCGAACACGTTGGTACGCCGTACGGACGGCACGTGGTACGCGGACAACACCGACGTCGGCGGCATGGTGGACGTGCTCACCGAGGCCGGGGTGGTGGCCGGCGCGGCGGTGACGGTGCTCGGCGCGGGTGGAACGGCCCGCGCCGCCCTCGCCGCCGCCGCGCGGTTGGCCTGCTCGTCGGTCATCGTGGTGGCCCGTCGGGCCGAGGCGGTGGACGAGTTGCGACCGGTGGCGGCGGCGCTGGGTGTCGCCCTGACCGCCGGCCGTTGGGCCGATGCGCAACGGCACGTCTCGGCCGCCGACGTGGTCGTGTCGACCGTGCCGAAGGGGGTCGCCGATCCCCTGGCCGGCGGTGCGACCTGGCGGCCGGGCGCGGTGTTCTTCGACGCGCTCTACGACCCGTGGCCGACGCCGATGGCGGCGTCCGCCCGCGCGGCCGGCCTGCGGGTGGTGTCCGGACTGGACCTGCTGCTGGCACAGGCGGTGGGTCAGTTCGAGCAGTTCACCGGCGTGACCGCGCCATTCACGGCGATGCGGGAAGCTCTGGTGGCGGCCCGCCGCTGACAATTGCGCGCGGAGCAGTGGCGCAATTGCTGGACTTTCGATGACCGTGCTGCGCCCTGAATTTAAACAGACTTCGGCGCTGTTCGGGTAGGCGGAGAATTAATGCCGATAGCCCTCAAAAATCGACCTGAGTCCATCTTGGCGGTAGGTGCTCCGGCCCGCTGCCCCGTCTCGGCAGCGTAGCGAATTCTCTTCGTCGGTAGTCGGCATCTATGGCCGGATCAGGTGCGTCATCCCTGGTAGAGGTGCGTACGCAACTCCTTGGGAATCCACTCGGAACCATCTGAAATTGCCGCGATGGTGACCGGTCTGCCCCATCTGCGACGTATAGGCGTCACTTTATAGATGATTAATCGGGCAGTCGAACTGCTGATCACGCAACACAAAGTAATGATTGACGTGCGGCAAGTATCTCTCCTACGGTTCGATCACTGTCGTTTTCGGACTCGGAGGTCCGTAGGTGAGTCATGCCTTTTTCCGACGTGGAACACGAAACACTCGACGATTAGCGGTCGCCGCTTCGCTGGCCCTGGTGGCCGGTACGCTGCCGATTCTGACCGGGCCGGCGGTCGCGGCCCCGGTCGCCGCACCAGCGCCGGCGTCCGGTCCCGACACCAGTTGCGCCGACCAGCAGCCCGACGAGGCCGCCGCGGTGGACGCCGCTCGCCGGTGTGCCAAGCGGGTGGAGAACCTCGCTGCCCGCAGCGAGACACAGGACGTCTTCGTCAACCCCGATGGCACGTCGACCGCCCAGGTCTATTCCGGCCCGATCCGGATGCGGGACGCAGGGGGTCAGCTCGTTCCGATCGACCTCACCATGCGTGCGGAGGCGGATGGTTCGGTCGCACCGGTCGCTCACCCCAACGGTCTCAAGGTTTCCGGCGCGGTGGGCGCGGGTGAGCACGACCTGCTGAGCGTCGGAGTCGGCGCGCACCGGACCGCGATCGGGTGGACCGGCGCGCTGCCGAAGCCGGTGCTGGCCGCCAACCGCGCGACGTACCCGGAGGTCCGGCCGGGTGTCGACCTCGTGGTCGAGGCCAGCCGTACCGGCGTGCGGCAGTACCTGCTGGTCAAGAACCGGGCCGCCGCAGCCCAGGTGGCGTCGGTGCGGCTGCCGGTGCGGGCGAAGGGCCTGGTCACCACCGGCGACGGCGCCGGCGGTCTGCGCTTCGCCGATGACAAGGGCCGAATCGTGGCCACCTCGGCCACCCCCGAGATGTGGGACTCGTCCGTCGACCCGGCCACCGGCGGCCCGAAGCGGCTGGTCAAGATCGCCGCCAAGCAGACGGCGCGGGCCGGCGCGATGGACCTGGCGCTCACCCCCGACCAGGCGTTCCTCGCGGACCCCTCGACGGTGTACCCGGTAATCGTGGATCCGTCGATCAATCCGGTCTCGCCCACCTTCGCGACCTACGTGAAGTCCGACGACACCGTGACCCGCTCGGGTGCGAACGACATCCAGATCGGCAAGGCCTCCGGGGCCAACCCCGGAGTCGCCCGAGGATTCGTCCACTGGGGTACGAGCGCGCTGCGCGGCAAGCAGATCACCTCGGCCACCGTCTACTTCTGGAACTGGTACTCCACGACCTGCGCCGCGAAGTCCTGGCAGATCTGGTCCACCGGGGCGGCCAGCTCCGGCACGCTCTGGACGAACCAGCCGGCGTGGAACTACCAGGAGGCCTCCTCCACCGCCACCAAGGGTCTGAACAGCACCTGTGACGACGGCTGGGTGAGCATCACCGGCACCGGCTTCTTCCAGCGGGCCGCCACGGCCAACCAGGCCACCGCCTACATGGGGATCCGGGCCACCAGCGAGACCGACACGGACAGCTGGAAGCAGTTCCGCTCCGACGACGCGGACATCCAGAGCCAGGTCCCGTACGCGGTCGTGAACTACAACAGCTACCCCAACGCGCTGGACCCGACCAAGCTGCAGCCGGGCGACGCGAGCGAGACCGAGACGCGGACGCCGACCATGAAGGGTGTCTTCAGCGACCCGGACGGCGGCAGCGGCCGGGTCGACTTCGAGATCTACGACCGCAGCGGGTCGACGCTCGAGGTCTCCGGTTCGGGTGGCAGCGTCACGAACGGCAGCGAGTCGAGCTGGACGGTGCCGTCCGGTGAACTCGTCGCCAACACCACGTACAAGTGGCGGGCTCGCGGCCACGACGGCAGTGTCGCCGGGCCGTGGTCGGGCTGGCGGTTCATGACCACCTCGGACGGCTCGCCCAACGGCGAGCAGGGCCGGTTCTCCTTCCAGGACCAGGACCTGACCGACCGGTTGCAGCTCAAGGTGAACGTCGCCAACGGCAACCTGCTGCTCAAGGGTACCGACTTCAACATCCGTGGCACCGGCACCGACCTGGTGCTGGACCGTTACTACAACTCCCGGTCGACGGCCACGTCGACGCTTGGTAAGGGCTGGGTGCTCGGCGCCGGGCAGGACGTGAAGCTGACATTCTCCAAGACCGACCACGCCACCGCCGACATCACGTACCAGGCGCCCACGGGCTTCACCGCACGGTTCGTCAACGACGGCACCAACTCCTGGCGGACCCCGCCGAGTCTGGACGCCAAGTTGACTCGTAACACCAGCACCGGGGAACTGCGGCTGAAGTTCGACAAGAGCGAGGGCAGCTTCTACTTCGCCGACGCGATCGGCCGGCAGCTGCGCACCCAGGACAAGAACAACAACAAGATCACCTTTGGGTACGACGGCTCGGGGAACCTAACCACCGTCACCGACACCCAGAGTCGAGTGGTGACCCTGTCGTACACCTCGGGTCGGTTGACCTCGATGACCGACTCGACGGGACGCAGAGTGAGCTACACCTACAACTCGGACCAGAACCTGAACACGGTGACCGACACCGCCAACGGCGTCACGGTCTACGAATACACCGGCGATCGACTTACGAAGATCATCACGCCCGAGGGGCGGGTCACCAACCTCGGCTACGAGCCCGACACCTCCCGGATGCTCGACTACTTCGAGTTGACCAACCCGTTCGGCACGCCGGCCGAGGCACGGTGGCTGCTCACCTACTCCTCCGGCAAGACCGAGGTGACCGATCCCAACGGGTACGCCACCGCCTCGACCACCGATGGCATCACGACCCACACCTACGAGACCCGCGACCGGGTCACCGAGGTGAAGGACGCCCTCGGTCACAAGCGGGCCAAGAAGTACAACGCCAACGACAACATCGAGACCACCACCGACTCGCTGACCAACACCACCACCTTCGGGTACGACGCCAACACCAACAACATGACGTCGGTCGGCATCGCCACCGGGGCGAAGTCCACCATGTCCTACAACGACACCTCGCACCCGAACTCGGTGAGCGGGTCGACGGATCCCCAGGGCAACACCAACGCCTACTCCTACGACGCGGCGGGCAACAAGACCGGCACCGAGAGCTCGCAGTATCCGGGGCAGAAGATCGACGAGGCGGAGCACAACTCGAACGGCACGGTCAAGTGGCGCGAGGACGGCAAGGACGTCCGCACCAACTACACCTACGACGCCAAGGGCAATCTGACCCTGGTGGACAACCCGGGGCCGTTGGGGGACGTCACCATCCTGCCGGACGCGCTGTCGCGCATGCTCGAACACACCGACGGCAAGGGTCAGAAGACCCAGTACGTCTACGACCAACTGGACCGGGTCGACAAGATCACCTTCAAGGGCGCCGTCGTCGTCGACTACACCTACGACAAGGACGGCAACCTCACCCAGGTGGCCGATCCGACCGGTGTCACGACGTTCGGCTACGACAGGCTCGGCCGACCCAGCAGCAAGTCCGTGCCGGGGGCGGCGCCGATCGGGTACGAGTACGACCGTAACGGGAACATGACCAGGTACACCGACGGGGGCGGCTCGGTCACCTATGGCTACAACGCCGTGAACCTGGTGACGTCGCTGCTGGAGCCGGGTGCGTCCACTGCGGTGACCTTCACCTATGACGAGAACAACCGGCGGCGGTTCATGTACCTGCCGACCTCACCACGGATCACCGTGGAGATGAAGTACGACAAGTCCGGCCGGCAGACGTCGATCACGGCGACCAACGACAGCACGTCGGAGAAGCTGTCCTCCTTCACCTACGACTACAGCAAGACGGTCAACGGGGTCACGACCGATACCGCCCAGCGGCAGAAGGTCACCGATCTGTCCGGAACGACGACGTACACCTACGACAAGCTGAACCGGCTGTCGGGTGCGTCGGGTGCGCTGTCGCGCAGCTATGACTACGACGAGAACTACAACCGCACCTCGAAGACGGAGAGCGGCACCACCACGTCGTACAGCTACAACGACGCCCACCAGTTGACGTCGGCGGGCTCGACGACGTACTCGTACGACGCCAACGGCAACACCACCGGCTCGTCGTCGGGCTGGTCGTTCTCCTACAACACGGTGAACAACCAGACCACCTCGATCACCAAGCCGGGCGGGACGGCGTTGACTCCGCTCACCTACGGTGGCGCGGACCAGACCGAGCGGCGGGGCGCGGGCTCGACCACGTACGTCAGCTCGGCCCTGGGTGTCGCCTCGGCGAAGGCGCCGGCGGGCTCCGGTGGCACGGTGACCGCGAACTCGACGGACCCCGCGCCGGGGACCACCGACTACTACACCCGGGACAACACCGGCTCGCTGATCGGTTTGCGGGCCAACGGGGTGCGGTACTACTACCTCGTCGATGGTCTCGGCTCGGTGGTGGGTCTGGTGAACGGAAGCGCTGCGAAGGTCAACTCCTACAGCTACGACCCGTACGGCATCCAACTGTCGGCGTCGCAGCAGGTGTCGAACCCCTGGCGGTACGCGTCCGGTCACCTCGACGGCGCGACCGGTCTCACCAAGTTCGGTGCCCGCTACTACGACCCGGGCCTGGGCCGGTTCACCCAGCGTGACCCGTCCGGCAAGGATCTGGCGTACAGCTACGCGTCCTGCAACCCGGCCAACAACACCGACCCCACGGGACTTGCGACCGACGCGGAGGCCAACGACGCCTTCGCATTGATCGGCGGGGCCATCGCAGGTGTAGCGGTCGGGGCGTTCGCGTCAACCCTCGGCGCACCGGTGCTGGCCGCGTGGGCCATCGGAGGGTGTGCCGCTGGCGCAGTCGGTACGCTCATTTCCCAGAAGGGCGAGTCAACGGTGAGTGGCGTCGCGCTGAACTGCTTCGCGGGTGCCGTAGGTGGGCTGGTCGGCGGGGTTTTCGCTCGCGGCGCGAGCAGTCTCCTCTGATGATTCCTTCCGCCGGAGGTCTTGATGTCGGTCCTGGTGCTTCTCACCATCGGTGCCCTCAGCGTCCTGGTGCTGGTCGCCGCGCTCGGGTACGGCTCGCTCGGTTGGCCCATCGTGGCGGTCATGGCCCTGTTGGCTGTGGTCGTGGTCGTGCAGGTGTGGCGGAGGGTCCGCGCCGGTGTGGTGCGACCGCAGGGAACTGGCGAGCAGTACCTGCTGCTAGGGGCCTTGGTTACGGTCCTGTGGCTGGTGGGAGCGATCTTGTACCTCACCTCCGACCTCTCGGTGCCGCTCTACGCACTGGCGTTGCTCCTCGTCCCGTGCGTGACCTTCCTGATCGCGGGGCTCCGGCAACGCCGTAGCTGACGATCGGGACCTTCAGCCGCCGTTGCCCGGCTGACACGGTCCGGTGATGCGCAGGAGTGGGTGGGTGGGGCTCGAGATCGGAGTCCCACCCACCCATCTGCTCGGCGGACCGCCCCGGTGTCTTTCTTAGCTCACGGTTAAGACGCGCTTACGGAAAACTGTCCTACCGACGACGTGCCCTGGTCATCGATACGCTGCTCACGGTTATCGCACCAGACACAGGGAGTTCTCCTTGACCAGGCACGGACTACACCGCATCACCCGGTTCCGCAACGGCCCCCGGCGCAAGGCGATCGCCATCGGCGTCGTCGGCGGCTCGGTGGTGGCCGGCATCGTGGCGACCATGATGCCCCTGTTGGCCAGCGACGACCTGTCGATCCGCGCGGTGGCGGACACCACCGCGACGATCGTCTCCCAGGACGGTGACAACTCCACCAAGGGGACCCTGGCGACCTGCCCGACGCGCTGCGACGGCAACCCGCGCGGTGGCCGGGAGGCGGTCGTCGAGTTCGCGGTGACCACGCTTCCCGCCGCCGCCGTCAACGTCCGGGCGACCCTGCGCATGCACACCTGGCAGCAGTTCGCCGCCACGGTGACCGCGCAGGCCTCGTCGGTCAGCGCCCGCGAGGCGCGACCGGCCCCGGCGAAGGCGGGAACCGTGTTGGACTCGGTGACCGGTGTGGCCAAGGGCGTCAACGAGTGGGACGTCTCCAAGCTGGTCACCGGAAACGGCACCTGGACGGTGTCGCTGGCCCAGACCGGCCTGGAGACCCGGGTCTACTGGGCGTCGGTCGAGAACCGCAACGCCGACCTGCGGCCCAGCTTGGTGATCAGCTACGACCTGGGTAGCGGGCCGACGTCGGCGCCGACCACCCGACCCGCGCCGACGCCCACGGTCGCGCCGACCACCGCCGCGCCCCGGCCCACGCCGACGGTCGCGCCGACCCGTACGCCGACCCCGACCCAGAGCCCCACCCTCCCGTCCGGCAAGTGCGGCCAGGTGTCCGACACGCTGGTGCCCTCCTGTGGCGCCTGGTGGGGGATGTACTCACCCGCCAACGCCGGCAGCGGCTGGGACCACGGCAAGGCGATCACCGACGTGGAGGCCCAGGTCGGGCGCAAGTTCGACATCGTGCACCGCTACCACGACTTCTCGAACGAAGGCAGCAACGGCGCGTTCCCGGACGCGTACGAGCAGGACCAGATGCGCCAGGGCCGGCTGATGTTCTTCGCCTGGGAGTCGCGCGACTTCTCCGCCGGTACGACGCTGAAGTGGTCCGATATCTACAGCGGCCGGCAGGACGCCACCATCGACGCGGTCGCCGGTCGCATCCGGGCCGCCAAGGTGCCGGTGTTCATGGGCTTCGACCACGAGCCGGAGGACGAGCCGGGCAAGGGTAGCGACGCCGACTTCGTCCGCGCCTGGAAGTACGTGTACGAGCGGTTCGCCAAGGCGGGCGCGGACAACGCCGTCTGGGTGTGGACGATGATGGGCTGGTCCGGGCACTACTCGCGGTACGCCGGCCTCTACCCCGGCGACCGCTACGTCGACTGGGTCGCCTACGACCCGTACAACTTCCACGTCTGCAACGGCAGCACCGTGTGGAAGAGCCCGAGCACGACGATCGGCGGCTTCTACGACTGGCTCGACCAGAACGGCATCGGTGCGGGCAAGCCCCGGATGCTCGCCGAGTTCGGCACGAACTTCGACGCCAAGGACCCGGGCGCGAAGCAGCGCTGGTTCCAGGAGTTCCCGGCGGCCCTGAAGGCGCACCCGAAGATCAAGGCCGCCATCTACTTCAATTCGCCGGGCATGACGAGCCGCACGGCGACCTGTGACATGACGATGAACCACGACGCCTCCGCCGTGGCCGGGTTCACCCAGGCCGGCAAGGACGCGTACCTGCGGCAGCCGACCGGAGGGAGCCGCTGACACCTGTGACGAAAACGTGAACACAGCCGCCGTTCATCGGAGATTCACCAGCTGATCTTCCGGCGTTCTGTCGGCTAGCAGATTCACGCACCGCCCAATCGGCGGATGCGCCTACCAGGCTGGGCGAGGCACGCTACCTCGGGTTCTCATCCATCTTGGAGGCGTAGCGTGCCCACACTCTCGCACTCATGGCGTTTGTCAGGACGACGTCGTACCCGGGCGGGGGTGGTCGCGCTTGCGGTCCTCGCCGCGGTGCTCAGCGCCCCCGGGGCCTCCTCGGCGGCGGTGGTGCCGGTCCCCGGGACCGCGACCCTGGTGTCGGCGAATCCCGCCGACCTCACCCCGCACGCCCGCGACGGTGAGACCCGCGCCTTCGCGCAGGTCGGCAACACCGTGTTCGTCGGCGGCAGCTTCACCCAGCTCCGGCAGACCGCCACGTCCGCGTGGGTCACCCAGCGCTACCTCTTCGCGTACGACCGCACCACGGGCGCGATGTCCACCAGCTTCCTGCCGGTGCTCGACGGCGCGGTCAACACGCTGCTGGCGGGGCCCGGCGGCACGCTGATCGTCGGCGGCGCCTTCAAGAACGTCAACGGGGTCTCCCGCAAGAACCTGGTCGCGTTGAACCCGAGCACCGGCGCGATCATCGACAGTTGGGTGGGCCGCTCCGACGGCGGCACCATCCGCGATCTGGCGCTGTCGGGCAACTGGCTGTACGTGGCCGGCGCGTTCAACTGGCTCAACGGCACCGCGCACGCTGGTCTCGGCCGGTTGAACGCGACCACCGGGGCGATCGACCCGACCTTCTCCGTCGACGCCACCGTCGGACGGCACGGCACCACCTCGTACGTGTGGACGATCGACGTCGCTCCGGACGGCAACACCCTGGCCGTCGGCGGCAACTTCACGCTCCTCAACGACCTGCCGCGTAACCAGATCGCGCTTGTCGACGTGTCCGGCACTCCGGCCGTGCTGGACTGGAGCAGCGAGAAGTACGTCGCGCCGTGCGCCGCCCCGACGACCTTCGTGCACTACGTGCAGGACCTCAAGTTCGGTGAGGACGGCACCTGGTTCGTGGTCGGCAGCAACGGCGGCGCCGGCTGGCCGAGCGCGTACTGCGATGCGCTGGTCCGGTTCGAGACCGCAGCCCGGGGCACCGGCCAGGTAGGCACCTGGGTCGACTTCACCGGCAACGACACCATCACCTCGGTCGAGGTGGCCGACAACGTCATCTACCTGGGCGGGCACTTCCGCTGGCTGAACAACCCGAACGCCAGCGACAACGCCGGCCCGGGCGCGATCGACCGCCTCGGTATCGGCGCGGTCACCCCGGCCACGGGTCTGCCGGTGAACTGGAACCCGCGGCGCAGCGGCAGCGCCTCGATGCCGTCCGGCACCACCGCCTGGGGTTCGGCGGTGCCGGTGCTCTGGCGCGGCTCGGACGGTCTCTACTTCGGCCACAACTCGGACGGCATGGGCGAGGAGTACCACGGGCGGCTCGGCATGTTCCCGCTCGCCGGCGGTCGCACCTTCACGGCGAAGAACCCGCCGAGTGGCAGCAGTGGCAACCTCTACCTGGGCACCGGCGCGGGCGAGGTGTCGAAGGTGCCGTTCGACGGCGTGACGCTGGGTACCCCCACCACCGTCAGCCAGCCGGCCTACTCCGCGTCCGGCGCGACCTGGCGGGTGGACGACCGGATTTACTGGTCGCACACGGTGGCGGGTACGCCCACCGGCAGCCGGATCGACGTCTCGCTGTTCAACGGCGGCGCGATCGGCTCGTCGTGGGAGGCGTCCGGCTACAACGACTGGTTCAACCCGGCGATCCTCACCGGCGCCTTCTACCTCGACGGCCGGCTCTACTACACCCGTACCGGCGCCAACAGCCTCTACTACCGCTACTTCGAGATCGACGGCAGCTACCTCGGCGCGACCGAGTTCGCGTTGCCGACGAGCGGTGTCACCTGGTCGAGCGTGCGTGGCATGGCCTGGGTGGACGGTCGGATCGTCTACGGTGCCACAGACGGCGGGTTGCGCAGCGTCCCGTTCGACCCGACGGCCGCGCCGACGGCGGTGGTCAACGGCACCGCGACGACGCTCATCGCCGCAGCGACGCCCGAGTTGTCGTGGTCTGTCCCCTCGATGTTCTTCTCCGTGCAGTGACGGTCAACCGTTCGTAACGGAGGATCGGTAGATTGTTCACGTCGGGTCGGCGGCGGTACCACCGCCGCCGGCCCCGCGATGTGGGGGAGGGGTCGTTGGTCGGCGGCGCTGGATTCCGCGCGAAACGCGCGGTCCACCTGGTTTTCGCGCTCAAGCGTGCCTGGTACGGGTTGCGCTACCGGCGGCTGACCCTCGGACGGGACGTGCAGATCCGTGGCCGGATCCGGCTGCGTCGGGGTGTGCGCGTCACCATCGGGGACCGCACGCGCATCAACAAGCTGGTCCGCTTCGCCGGCCCCGGCGAGGTGCGCGTCGGCGCCGACTGTCTGCTCAACGCCACCTGGATCGGCACCTGGACGTCGGTGACGGTCGGCGACAGGTGCCTGTTGTCCGACTGCGAGCTGCTCGACAACGACTTCCACAACCTGCCGCCCGACCAACGGCACGCGCCGCCCGGTCCGGCCACCCGCGCGCCGATCGTGCTGGAGGACAACGTCTGGGTCGGCGCGCACGCCCTGGTGCTCAAGGGGGTCCGGGTCGGCCGGGACAGCGTCGTGGGCGCGGCCTCGGTGGTGCGCACCGACGTGCCACCGGGCGTCGTCGTCGTGGGCAATCCTCAACAGACGGTGAAGAAGTTCCATGACTGATGCGACGCCCGCCCCCTGGCCACCCGACTCGTCGAGCTCCGGCGGCGCCCGCGTGGTGACGCTCTCCGACCTGGTGCGGGTGCCGATGCACCGGCTGCGGCTGGTGGTCGCGGTCGCCCTGGTCGGCCTGCTCGCCGCCCTCGGCTACGTGCTGCTGGTCCCGGCGGCGGTGACCGCCCGCGCGGTCGTGGCGGTCCGACCGGTGGTCACCGACGCCTTTACGCCCAGCGGCGCGGGCGCCGACCGCGCCGTCAACATGAACGTGGAGAGTGGCCTCGCCACCGGCACCGAGGTGGTTCAGCGGCTCGCCGACGCCGTCGGTGGCGAGCCGCGCGACGTCCGCAACGCCCTGGAGGTCGAGGTGCCCACCGGCGGGCAGATCCTGCGCTTCACCTACCAGACGCACGACGCGCAGCGGGCGGTGCAGGGTGCCAACCTCGCCGCGCGGGCCTACCTCGACGTGCGGCGGGCCATGTACGAGCAGCAGCGCGCCGAGATGCTGCGCTCCTACGACGCGAGCATCGCCAAGGTCGTCGCCCAGCAGACGGCGGTGCAGAAGCGCGCGAGCAGCGCCAAGGGCACCGCCGCCGGCGACGCGGCGCTGGCCGAGCTGTCCGGCATCAACAACCAGCTCACCCAGCTCAACACGGCCCGCACCGAGATCGCCGCGGTCGACGTCAACCCCGGCTGGGTCACCCAGACCGCCGAGAAGGCGCTGGTGACCTCCTCCGGACACCGGCCGCTCTACCTGGTCGCCGGCCTGCTCGGCGGCGCGTTGATCGGCGTCGTGCTGGCGTACGCGTGGGAGTCGGCGGACCGGCGGGTCCGCTCGGTCACCGACGGCCGGGACGCCACCGGCCTGCCGCTGCTCGGCACGGTACGTCGGCCGCCGTTCCGGGGCAGTCCCCGGGCGGTCGACGCGGATATCCGCTACGTGGCGATGGCGGTCGCCGAGCGGGTACGCCAGCCGGCCCGGGTCGCGCTGGTCACCTCCCGCGAGGACGTCACGGCGCTCACCGCCGGGCTGGCCGTGGCGCTTGCCGCCGACGGTCGGGAGGTCTTCGTCGCCGACGACAGCGGCCGCGTCGAGCGCCTGCGTGCCGCCGTCCTCGCCGACCGTGGGCGGCTGCCCGTCGACCCGTCCCGCCCGCTGGTGCCCAAGCCGCGTCCGGCCGGCACGCCAACGGCCGGCGGTGCTCCCGCCGATACGTCGGCGACTCGGCGGCCCTCCCCGCACCCGCCCGGCAGCCGCCCGTCCACCGACCCGGACGCGACGCTCACCCTGCCCCGGGTGGCGTCCGCCCGGACCGACAACGGCCGTCCGCCGTCGACGGACGAGGTGACCGTGGGGGTGGGCAGCGTCCGCTTCGGCACCTGGCGGCAGGGCGCCGACCACGGTCTGGTGCTGTTCAACGCGCCACCTGCCGAGTCTGACGAGCGGGGCGTCGCGGTCGCCCGACAGGGCAGCGCGGTGGTGGTCGTCGAGCGGGACCGTAGCCGCCAGAGCGACCTGCGGCGGCTCGTGGAGCGGCTGCGCGCCGCCGGGGTCACCCCGCTGGGCTTCGTCCTCACCCGCAACGGCCGGGCCTGATCGGTGTCGGTCACCCGCGCCCCGGCGACCGAGCCGCCACCCGGTGACACACCGGCCGCCGCCGCAGTGACGCCGCCGACACCGCCACCAGCGCGGCTGCCGCTCTGGCCCCTGGCGTTGATGTTCGGCCTCGTGCCGCTCTGGTGGGCGCTCGGCGCGTTCTACCTGGGCTGGTCCCTGCTGGGCGCGCTGCTGCTGGCGGTGCTGCTCACCCGGGGTCGGGTGCCGCTGCCCCCGGTGGCCAGCATCTGGCTGTTGTTCCTGGCGATCGTGGTCGTCAGCGCCACCCAACTGTCCTCACCGGCCTCGCTGCTGACGTTCGCCCTGCGCCTCGCCTTCTACCTGACCGCGCTGGTCGTCGGCGTCTACGTCTACGCCGCCGCCCGGGAACGCGCCGACCTGGTGGCGGTGCTCACCCCGCTCTGCGCGTTCTGGTTCGCGCTGGTGGTGCTGGGCTGGCTCGGGGTGCTCGTGCCCCGGTTCGCGCTGGCCACCCCGGTGGAGGTGCTGTTGCCCGCCGGCGTCGCCCGTACGCCGTTCATCCAGGACATGGTGCACCTGACCACCGCGGAGTACAGCCCTCGCTCGCTCAACCCGATCTACCGGCCCGCCGCGCCGTTCGCGTACACCAACAACTACGGCAGCGCGTACGCGATGACGTTGCCCTGCGTGGTGGCGTACACCATGTTGCGCCGTCGCGGGCTGCTGCGGTGGGCGTTGCTGGCGTCGTTGCCGCTGTCGCTGGCCCCCGCGTTCCTCACCCTGAACCGGGCGATGTTCCTGAGCCTCGGCGCGGGGCTCGCCGTGCTCGGAGTGCGGGCCAGCCTGCGGGGCAACATCCGTGTCGCGGCGTCCATCGTCGGCGTGGTCGTGACTGGAGCTGTGGCCACGCTCTTCATCCCCATCACCGAGTTGATCAACAACCGGGTCGACTCCAGCGACACCAACACCGACCGGTTGTCGCTCTACTCGGAGGTGATCCGCCGCGTGCAGGACTCGCCGTGGCTGGGCTACGGCGCTCCGGTCAACGTGGACACCGTCTCCGCCGACGCGCCAATCGGCACGCAGGGGCAACTGTGGATGGTGCTGTTCAGCCACGGCGTACCGGCGCTGCTCTGTTTCCTGGGCTGGTTCGTGGCCGCCGCGGTGGTCTGCGCGCGGGCGACGTCGGCGGCCGGTCAGTGGTTGGCTGTCGTGCCGGTGGTCTGCCTCGTGCAGATCCCGTTCTACGGCATGGCCAACCAGAACCTGACTGTCGCGTTCTTCGCGGTCGGCTTCGCCATGGCGCTCACCGAACGCGAACGCGCGCCCCGCCCGTACCGGTGGCATCCGCCGCTCGTCTCCACCACGGCGGTGCCGGCATGACCGCCGCCACCCGACCGCCGGCCGACGCCGGCCGGGACGGCCCGCAGCGCGCGGCCGCGGACACCGGCGCGGTTGAGACGCGCCGCAGCGCCCGCAGCGGGGCGGCCGGGTTGCTCGGCGCGGCCATCAGCGGCCTGTTCGGGTTCGTGCTGGCCGTGGTGATCACCCGGGGGTACGGGCCAGCCGGCGCGGGTGCGTTCTTCGCCGCGATCGGCGTGGTCACCGTGGCCACCGCGGTCTGCACGCTCGGCGCGGAGACCGGCCTCATGTGGGCGGTGCCCCGGCGGCGTCTCGGTGTTCGAGGTGACGCGGCCCGGGTGCTTCCGGTGGCGCTGATCCCACCACTGCTGGCCGGGGTCGCCGTCGCCGTCGTGGGAGCGCTGAGCGCCGACGCGCTCGCCCCCCGCCTGCTGCGCGGCTCGGGCGACGCGGCGCACGGGTTACTGACGCTGACCTTCGCCGCCGTGCCGGTGGTGGTGGCGATGACCCTGCTGCTGGCCGCGTTGCGCTGCGTACGGCCCATCCGCGCGTACGTCGGCGTCCAGTTCCTGCTGCTGCCGGTGGCCCGCCCGGCTCTGGTCGGCGCGGCCGCGCTGGCAAGCGGCGGGCTGCTCGCCGGCATGACCGGCTGGCTGGTGCCGGCGGCGCTGGCGTTGCTGGCCTGCCTGGTGCTGGTGGCCGGGCCGCTCGGGTTGGGCCGGGGCGCGGCGCTACGGCCGACCAGGTCCGACTGGTCGACGTTCTGGCGCTTCGCCCTGCCCCGGGCCGCCTCGGCGGCCATCGACGCGGGCAGCATGTGGGTGGGGGTGCTGCTGACGTCGGTGCTGGCCGGACCGGCCGACGCGGGCGTGTTCGGCGCGGTCGGCCGGTACGTGCTGGCCGGTCAGCTCGCCATGCAGGGCCTGCGGGTCGCGGTGTCACCGCAGCTGTCCCGGCTGCTCGGGCGCGGTGAGCGGGCCGCCGCGGCGGCCGTGCACCGGCAGTTGACCATCTGGGGGCTGGTGCTGTCCTGGCCGGTGTACCTACTGCTGGCGGTGTTCGCGCTCGCGTTCCTGCAGTTGTTCGGCCGGGAGTTCACCGCCGGTGTGCCGGCGATGACGGTGTTGGCGCTGGCGATGTTGGTGAACACCGGGGTGGGCAACGTGCAGAGCCTGCTGCTGATGGGCGGACGCAGCGGCCTGCACCTGGTCTCCACGCTGGCCGGGCTCACCGTGACCGTCTCGCTCGGACTCTGGCTGATCCCCGGTCACGGCGCGACGGGCGCGGCGCTGGCGTGGGCCGCCGGCATCGCCACCGAGAACCTCACCGCCGCCGGCTTCGCCCGGTCGGTGGTCGGCGAACCGCTTGTCAGCAGGGCGACGCTGCGCGCTGCGGCGGCCACCGTCGGCGGTGTGGGCGTCGCGGCGGCGGTCGGCGTGCTCGCCGCGGGGCGTGGCCTGCCCGGCCTGGCGGTGGCGCTCGCCGTGCTGGTGGCCGGCTGCGTCGGCTTGTTGACGTTGCCCCGGGTGCGCGCCGGCATCCGGGTGACCATGAGGCAGATCCGTGGGTCCGACGAGGCGGCCACGGCCGCCGGGCCGGCCCCGGCATCGACGAGAGGTAGGTGAGGGCCGTCGTGGCGTCCATCCGTGACCGGGTCAAGCAGTTGGTGCCGACCCAGGTGACCACCCGGGTGAAGGACTCCCTGGTCGACTACGGGGTGCGCACCAGTGACCGGCGACCCCTGCCGGACTTTTTGATCATCGGCACCAAACGGGGTGGCACCACCTCGCTGTGGAACTACCTCATCCAGCATCCGCTGGTGCCCCGGCTCTTCCCCGCGTGGAACACCAAGTCGGCGCACTACTTCGAGGAGCACTGGGGTCGCGGCGAGGCGTGGTACCGCTCGCACTTTGCGACCGAACGGCAGCGCGAGGCCCTCGCGAAGCGGCACGGCGGGCCGGTCCGCGTCGGCGAGGCCGCGCCGCTGTACATGTTCCACCCGCTCGCCGCGCAGCGGGTCGCCGCGCTCATGCCGACCGTGAAGCTGATCGTGCTGCTGCGTGATCCGGTCGAGCGGGCGTACTCGCACTGGAAGGAGCGCCGTACGCACGGCATCGAGCCGCTGGACTTCGCGGCCGCGCTGGCCGCCGAGCCGGAGCGTACGGCGGGGGAGCGGGAGCGGCTCATCGCCGAGCCGGAGGCGTTCAGCGAGGCGTACGACTGGTACACGTACCGGGCGCGCGGGCGTTACCTGGAGCACCTGGAGCCGTGGCTGGACCGCTTCGACCCGGCCCAGATCCTCTTCCTGCCCAGCGAGGACCTGTACCGCGACTCCCGGGCCACCTACCGACGCGCCCTCGACTTCCTCGCGCTGCCCGCGTACGACCTGCCGAACTTCAAGGTCTACAACGACCGCCGCTCGGCCCCGCTGGAGCCGGCGGTCCGCGCCGAGCTGACCGACTACTACCGCCCGTACAACGACGCGCTGCGCGAGCGGCTCGGGTTGGACCTCGACTGGGCGGACCGGGCGGCGTGACGACCGGGTTCACCCCGGCCACGGACCCCCGGTCCCGGACGGACGGGCTGGGCTGGGTGAGCCGTGCGGTGTTCCCGGACGACCGGGTCCACCTGACGGTGGGCGGCGCGGTGCCGGCCGGGCAGCGCGCCGTCGCCCGGTACGCCGTGGTGCCGTCGGTGGCGCGGGCGCGGTTCCTGGTGCCGCTGGGCGCGCCCCGGGCCGGCGCGGCGTCGCTGCTGGCGTACAACGCGTTGCGGCCGCCGAAGGTGCGGGCGTTCCGGGCCGCGCTCGGTGCTCTGGCCCGATTGGGCGGGGCGGGCCTGGCGCCGTTTCCGACGCTGACCGTGTCGGTGCCGGTGGGGGCGCCCGTGGCCGACCTGGTGCTGAGCGAGCGGCTCGCGGCCGCGTTGGGCGGCGCGCCCCTGCTGGCCGCGTGCGGCGTTCGTCCGCCGGACCCGAACGCCAAGCCCACGCTGCAACTGTTCACCGTCGACGGTCGTCCCCGCGGCTACGCGAAGATCGGCTGGAACGACGCCACCCGTGCCCTGGTCACCGCCGAGGCCGCCGCGCTGCGGTCGCTGCGCGTCGTGGCCGGTGTGCCCGACCATCCGGCGCCGCCCGGCCTGCTCACCGAGACGGCGTGGGCCGGTCAGGCCGTCGCGGTGATCGAGCCGCTGCCGCCGGACGTACGGGGAGTGCCGGTCGACGACCCGCCGCGGATCGCGGCGTTGCTCGCGGTCGCCCGCCGGGGCGGTGAGCCCGGCGTGCCGCGCCCGTTGGCCTCGTCGACGTTCCTGGCTCGACTGGCCGCCCACGCGGAGCGGGCCGCCGTGGCCGGGTCCGCCGGGGCGCGGGCGGTGGCGGCGGTCGCCGCGCTGGCCCGCCGACACGGCGACACGACCGTCGAATTCGGTCACTGGCACGGCGACTGGGTGCCGTGGAACCTGGGCACGCACGACGGCCGCCTGGTCGCCTGGGACTGGGAGCACAGTGGCCCGGACGTGCCGGTCGGCTTCGACCTGGCGCACGACGCGTTCCAGCGGTCGCTGGTGCTGCGCGGCGAGCCGGCCCAGGTCGCCGCCGCGGCCGTGGACGCGTGCCTGGTACGACACGGCGGGCGGCTCGGCCTCGACGAGGCGCGGTGCGCTCTGGTGGCCGACGCGTACCTGCTGGAGATGTGGCTGCGTACGTGGCGACTCGCGGACGCCGGCGCCGGGTGGAACCCGGCGCTGCATCCCGCACTGTTGGACGTCATTGAGAAACGACATAGCGAGTGAACAGGAGAATTCCCGACGCCGGGGGCGCGTCATAGAGTGACCGCATAATGGCAGGTCGTGACGGTGGTCGATGGGGTTTGGGCGCCACAGGGGGCCTGAGCACCACAGGGGGAGATCGTCGCCTCGTCCGGTCGCGCTATTCAACGACCGGAAAACCTGTGATCTGCTTCTGCCTTACGTGAATAGGAATTCCAAGCGGACTTGTGGGGAGTCGCGTGGACACGAACATCGACGACGAGTCGCCGGTGCTGCTGCTGGTCGGATCCAGCGGTGGCCATCTGGCCCAACTTCTCGCCCTGCGGCCCTGGTACGAACGGTGGCGGCGCTGCTGGGTCACCTTCGACACCCCGGAGGCGGTGTCGCTGCTGACCGGTGAGGACCTGGTGCCGGCGCACCATCCGACCACCCGGAACGTACCGAATCTGCTGCGTAACGCGCGGCTGGCCTGGCGGGTGCTGCGGCGTCGGCGGGTCGCCGCCGTGGTCACCACCGGCGCCGGCGTGGCCGTGCCGTTCGTGGTGCTGGCCCGCCTGCGTCGCATCCCGACGGTCTACATCGAGGTGTACGACCGGATCGACACCCCGACGCTGACGGCTCGGCTCTGCCGCCCGTTCCTGTCCGCGATGCTCGTGCAGTGGGACGAGCAGCGCCGGCAGTACCCGGAGGCCACCGTCGTGGGGACGCTCCTGTGAGCGGGGAGGCGGACACCGCGCGCCGCGCCCAGTCGCCCCGGTCCGACGCCGCCGCCGAGGCGTCCCGGCTGCCGCGCCAGCGCGACACGACACCCGTCGAGCAGCCCCGGCTGCTCGTCGCGGTCGGCACCGACAAGCACCCCTTCGACCGGCTCGTGGACTGGCTGGCGCAGTGGCACGCGCAGGCAGGTCCGGTCGGGCTGACCGTGCAGCACGGGCACACGGCCGCGCCGACCCTCCCCGGCGCGGTGCCGTTCCTCGGCCACGACGCCCTGCAACAGGCGATGGCCGACGCCGACCTGGTGGTGTGTCACGGCGGCCCGGCGACGATCCTGGAAGCCCGCCGGCACGGCCACCTGCCCATCGTGGTGCCCCGGGACCCGTCGCGCGGCGAGCACGTCGACGACCACCAGCAGCTCTTCGCGCGCCGCCTCGGCGCCGCGGGGCTGGTGGCGCTCTGCGAGACCCGCGAGGAGCTGCACGACGCGCTCACCGCCGGCCAGGCCGACCCGTCCCGGTACGCGGTGCAGGCCGACCCGGCCGCGCACGAGGCCCGCCGCGCGGCCGTCGCCCGGGTCGGGCAGATCGTGGACGACCTGGTGGCCCGGTCGAGCCGGCACCGACCCCGCTGGCGGACCTGGCCGCGCACCGGCCAGGCGACGAAGGAGACCCGATGACCCGGCAGCCGAGCGTCAGCGTGGTGGTGCCCACCCGGGACCGCCCCGAACTGCTGCGCGCCGCCCTGGCCGCGATCATCGCCCAGGAGTACCCGGGCACGATCGAGGCCGTGGTGGTGTTCGACCAGTCCACCCCGGACGAGTCGCTGACCGCCCTGGGCGGTCCGGGCCGGACGGTCCACGTCATCGCGAACGGGCGCTCCCCGGGGCTTGCCGGCGCGCGCAACAGCGGCACCCTCGCCGCCGACGGCGAGCTGATCGCGTTCTGCGACGACGACGACGAGTGGCTGCCCGGCAAACTGGCCGCCCAGGTGGAGGCGTTGACCGCCGACCCGACCGCCGAGTTCGTCTGCTGCGGCATCCGGGTCAGCTACGACGGGCACACCGTCGACCGGGTGCTCGACAAGGACCGGATCACCCTGGACGACCTCCTGCGGGACCGGCTGACGGAGCTGCACCCGTCCACCTTCCTGATCCGGGCGACGGCGCTGCGCGACGGCTTCGGTCTGGTCGACGAGGAGATCCCGGGCAGCTACGCGGAGGACTACGAGTTCCTGCTGCGCGCCGCCCGCAGCGCTCCGCTGATCAACCTGCGGACGCCGTCGGTGCTGGTGCGCTGGCACAAGCGGTCGTACTTCGCGCAGCGCTGGGACACCATCTCCGAGGCGTTGCAGTGGCTGCTGCGGCGCTACCCGGAGTTCGCCGGGCAACCGGCCGGCGAGGCCCGGGTCACCGGGCAGATCGCCTTCGCGCGGGCCGCCTCCGGCGACCGGCGCGGGGCCCTGCGCTGGGCCCGGCACACGCTGCGCCGCAATCCTCGCGAGCCACGCGCCTACCTGGCGCTGGCGGTCGCCGGCCGGGTGGTCCGGGCCGACTCGGTGCTGCGCACGCTGCACAAGCGCGGTCGCGGCATCTGATCCGTCGCGCCCTGCGGACGGTCCTCACCGTCCGCAGGGCGGGACGCGACGGGCAGCGCGACGTGCCCGTCGCGCGCCGTGACAGACTGACCGCTGTGTTGCGCTGGTTGACTGCAGGTGAATCGCACGGCCCCGCCCTCGTCGCGCTGCTGGAGGGGGTGCCGGCGGGCATCGAGGTGAGCACCGCCGAGATCGCGGGCGAGCTGGCCCGCCGCCGGCTGGGCTATGGCCGTGGTGCCCGGATGTCGTTCGAGCAGGACGAGGTCGAGGTGATCGGCGGACTGCGGCACGGCCTCACGCTGGGCAGCCCGGTGGCGATCCGGGTCGGCAACTCCGAGTGGCCCAAGTGGCAGACGGTGATGGCCGCCGATCCCGTCGATCCCGATGAACTGGCCCGGCAGGCCCGCAACGCGCCGCTGACCCGCCCCCGGCCCGGCCACGCCGACCTGGCCGGCATGCAGAAGTACGGCCACACCGACGCGCGCCCGATCCTGGAGCGCGCCAGCGCCCGGGAGACCGCCGCCCGGGTGGCCGTCGGCACGGTCGCCAAGGCGTTGATCCGGCAGGCGCTCGGCATCGAGATCGTCTCGCACGTGGTCGAGTTGGGTCCGGTGGCCGCGAAGCCCGGGCTGCGTCCGACCCCGCAGGACGCCGACCGCATCGATGCCGACCCGCTGCGCTGCCTCGACCCGGACGCCAGCGCCCTGATGGTCGCCGAGGTCGACGCCGCGAAGAAGGCCGCCGACACGCTCGGCGGCGTGGTGGAGGTGCTGGCGTACGGGGTGCCGCCGGGCCTGGGCAGTCACGTGCAGTGGGACCGCAAGCTCGACGCCCGACTGGCCACCGCGCTGATGTCCATCCAGGCGATCAAGGGCGTCGAGATCGGCGACGGGTGGCAGCAGGCACGCTCCCGTGGCTCCGAGGCGCACGACGAGATCATCCCGTCGGCCACCGGCGTCCGCCGCGTCACCGACCGGGCCGGAGGGCTGGAGGGTGGCATCACCACCGGCGAGCCGCTGCGGGTGCGCGCCGCCATGAAGCCGATCTCGTCGCTCAACCGGGCGCTGGCCACCGTGGATGTCGTCACCGGCGAGCCGGCGACCGCCATCAACCAGCGCTCCGACGTCTGCGCCGTGCCCGCCGCCGCGATCGTCGCCGAGGCGATGGTGGCCCTCGTCCTGGCTGAGGCGGCCACCGAGAAGTTCGGTGGCGACTCGGTCGCCGAGATCCGCCGCAACGTGGCCGGCTACCTCGACGCGCTGGTCATCCGCTGATGGCGCCGGTCGTCGTCCTGGTCGGGGTGCCCGGCTGCGGCAAGACCACCGTGGGGCAGGCGCTCGCCGCCTCCCTCGGCGTGGAGTTCCGGGACACCGACGCCGACATCGAACAGTTGGCCGGCAAGAGCATCCCGGAGATCTTCATCGACGAGGGGGAGGAGCATTTCCGGGCCCTGGAAAGGGCGGCCGTGGCGGCGGCGCTCGCATCCGGCACGGGTGTGCTCGCCCTGGGTGGCGGCGCCGTCCTGGCCGAGGAGACCCGGGCCGCCCTGGTGGGGCATCGGGTCGTCCACCTGTCGGTGGAGCTGCCCGACGCGGTGAAGCGGGTGGGGCTCGGCGCGGGCCGGCCGCTGCTGGCGATCAACCCGCGAGCCACCCTCAAGCACCTCATGGACCAGCGCAAGCCGCTGTACGCCGAGGTGGCGACCGACACGGTGGTCACCGACGGCCGCACCCCGGCGACGGTGGTCGCCGAGGTCGCCGCCCTGCTTCCGCGCTGACGCCGCCCGGGCCGCCCCGCCTTGCCCACGCCCCTCCGCGCGATCGTGCAGTTGCTGCGCCGACGTACCGGGGCATTTCCGGTATCTCGACGACCACAATCGCAAGATCGGCGCGGTGTCAGGCTCGGGCGATCAGGTCGAGGATGTCGGCCAGCGCCTTCGGCTCGCTGAGCATCGGCCAGTGCCCGGTGGGCAGCTCGTGCAGCTGGCCGTCGGCCAGGCCGGTGAAGAACGGGTGCCCCTCGCCGATCATCTGGCGCACCACGGCCAGCGGGAAGGTGCTCGCGACCAGCGCGGTCGGCACCGGGCGGCCACCCGTGCGGCGTACCGGATCGGTCGCCGTCCGCAAGGGCTGTGCGGTGGAGCGCTCACGCAGGAGGGACAGCGTCGACTCGTCCAGCCCGGCCAGGTTGGTCGAGTCGGCCGCCGCGTCCCAGGCCGGCGGCGGCAGCAGGTCACCGTCGCCGATCAAAGCGCGCAGCCGCTGCTGCTCCTCCGGCGGCACGGTGTCGAACTGCGCCGTACCGTCCGGCAGCGGGCCACTCTCCACGTAGACCACCCGGGCGATCCGGTCCGGGATCCGGTCCGCCGCCTGGGCGACCGGCATGCCGCCGCCGGAGTGCCCCACCAGCAGGACGTCGCGCAGGTCTTCGACCTCGATAAGCCGCACGATGTCGGTGGTGTGCGTCTCCAGGCTCACCTGCGGCCCGGCCAGATGGGCACGCTCGGCCAGGCCGGTGAGCGTCACCGGGTACACCTCGTGGCCCTGCGCACGCAGCAGGCCGGTCACCTCCCGCCACGCCCATCCACCCAACCAGAAGCCCGGCACCAGTACGAACGTCGCCATCAATCACTCCTTCTCTCGGCTACCGACCGACCGTACGATCGAAACCGGACAGGATCCGCCCGGTTTGAAGGAGTGGCCCGTGTCTCATCCCGCCGGTCGGGTGCTGGCCCTGCTCGAGCTGCTCCAGGCCCGGCACCGGGCGACGGCCGGCGACCTCGCGAGCCGGCTCGGTGTGGACGAACGGACCGTGCGCCGCTATGCGGCCACCCTGGTCGAGCTGGGCATCCCGGTGCTCGCCGACCGGGGCCGCCACGGCGGCTACCGGCTGCATCCCGGGTACAAGCTGCCGCCGCTGATGCTCACCGACGACGAGGCGGTGGCCGTGCTGCTCGGCCTGGTCGTCGCCGAGCGGGTCGGGCTGGCCACCGAACTGCCGGCCACGGCGACCGCGGCGGCGAAGATCGGCCGGGTGCTGCCGGCGGCGCTCGCCGACCGGCTGACCGCAGTGCGGGAGCACCTCGGGTTCACACTGCGGCGGCCCGAGCCCGAGGCGCGACCGGCGTCGGGCACCCTGCTGACTCTGGCCACGGCCGCTCGGCGGCGGCAGCGGGTGAGCCTGGACTACCGCTCGTGGCGCGGTGAGCGGTCGCATCGTGACCTCGACCCGTACGGGCTGGTCTTCCACGCCGGCCGCTGGTACGTCACCGGCCACGACCACCGGCGCGGCGAGGTGCGCACGTTTCGACTGGACCGGATCGGCGCCGTCACTCCCGGCGCGGAGACGTTCACAGTGCCGGACGGCTTCGACGCGGTGGCGTGGCTGACCCGGTCGCTGGCCGGTGTGCCGTATCGGCACGAGGTCGAGGTGCTGCTGGAGACCGATCTGGTCGCCGCCCGGCGGCGGATACCGAGCAGTGTGGCCGAGCTGACCGCCCGCGGCGACGGTGTGCTGCTGCGGGCGCGGGCCGAGAGCCTGCCCGGCATGGCCGCGCTGCTCTCCGGCCTGGGCTGCCCGTTCACCGTGCGCCACCCGGACGCGTTGCGCACCGCCGTGGCCGAGCACGCCCGTCTGCTGGCCGAATGGGCCGCCCGGCCAGCAGGTGGACAGACGCCCTCGCCACGCCGTCCGCTGGACTAGGCTGCCGGCGATGGACGAGGTGACCCGGATTCCGGTCGGCGGCGAACGACCGTACGACGTGCTGGTCGGACGCGACCTGCTGGGCGCGCTGCCCGGGCTGCTGCCCGGCGCGACCCGGGCGGCGGTGCTGCACACGCCCCCACTCAAGGCCCTGGCCGACGCGCTCGGTGAACGGCTGCGCGCGGCGGGCGTCGACCCGCTGCCGATCGAGGTGCCCGACGCGGAGTCGGGCAAGCACATCGACGCGGCGGCCGCCTGCTGGGACCGGCTCGGCGCGGCCGGTTTCACCCGTACCGACGCGGTGGTCGGGGTCGGCGGCGGCGCGGTGACCGACCTGGCCGGGTTCGTCGCGGCCTGCTGGCTGCGCGGGGTGCGTTGGGTGCCGGTCGCGACCTCCCTGCTGGGCATGGTGGACGCGGCCGTGGGCGGCAAGACGGGGATCAACACCGCCGCCGGCAAGAACCTGGTGGGCGCGTTTCACCCACCGGTCGGTGTGCTCGCCGACCTGGCCACCCTCGACAGCCTGCCCGCCGTCGACCTCGCGGCCGGGTTGGCCGAGGTGGTCAAGTGCGGGTTCATCGCCGACCCGGTGATCCTGGATCTCGTCGAGCGTGACCCCGTGGCGGCCACCGATCCGCGCGGGCCGGTCACCCGGGAGCTGATCGAGCGGGCCATCCGGGTCAAGGCCGACGTCGTCGCCGGCGACCTGCGGGAGTCGGGTCTGCGGGAGGTGCTCAACTACGGCCACACCCTGGCGCACGCGATCGAGCAGAACGAGGGCTACCGCTGGCGACACGGTCACGCGGTCGCGGTCGGCCTGGTCTACGCGGCCACGCTGGCCCGGCTCGCCGGCCGACTGGACGCCCCGACCGCCGACCGGCACCGGAGCACCCTGACGGCGCTCGGCCTGCCGGTGAGCTATCCGGCCGAGGCCTGGCCGCGGCTGCTGGCCACGATGCGGGTGGACAAGAAGGCCCGGGGCGCCCGGCTGCGGTTCGTGGTGTTGGACGGGCTGGCCCGCCCGGCGATGCTGGAGGGCCCGGACGACGCCCTGCTCGAAGCCGCCTACCGCGAGCTGGCCACCACCCGATCGAAAGAAAGCACCCCATGAGGGTGTACGTGTTGAACGGGCCGAACCTGGGTCGACTGGGCACCCGGGAGCCCGCCGTGTACGGCTCGACCACCTACGCCGACCTCGTCGCGCTGTGCGAGGCCACGGGTCGGGAGCTGGGACTCGACGTCACGGTCCGGCAGACCGACGCCGAGCACGAGCTGCTCGGTTGGCTGCACGACGCCGCCGACGAGGGCGCCGCCGTGGTGCTCAACCCGGCCGCCTGGTCGCACTACTCGTACGCGGTGCGCGACGCCTGCGCCATGCTGCGCGGGCCGCTGGTGGAGGTGCACATCTCCAACATCCACACCCGCGAGGAGTTCCGGCACCACTCGGTGATCTCCGCCGTGGCGACCGGGGTGATCTGTGGTCTCGGCATTGACGGCTATCGTCTCGCGCTGCACCATCTGGCCGACCGTGCGGATGCCGCCGGAAGCGGCGGGCGGCCGATTCGCGGCAGCTAGTAGACTCGTGAGGTCTGTCCGCCAATTGATGATCAAGGCAGGAAATGGCCTCCACCAACGACCTCAAAAACGGCCTGGTACTCAACCTTGACGGCGAGCTCTGGTCCGTCGTCGAGTTCCAGCACGTCAAGCCCGGTAAGGGTGGTGCGTTCGTCCGCACCACGCTGAAGAACGTGCTGTCCGGGAAGGTGGTCGACAAGACCTTCAACGCGGGCACCAAGGTCGAGACCGCGACCGTGGACAAGCGCACGATGCAGTACCTGTACGCCGACGGCGAGGACTTCGTCTTCATGGATCTGGAGACCTTCGACCAGATCACCGTGCCCGGCGGCACCGTCGGGGAGGCAGCCAACTACCTGCTGCCCGAGGCGGAGGCGACCGTCGCCACCCACGAGGATGTGCCGCTCTACATCGAGCTGCCCACCAGCGTCGTGCTCGAGGTCACCTACACCGAGCCGGGTCTGCAGGGTGACCGCTCGACCGGTGGCACCAAGCCGGCGACCGTCGAGACCGGCGCCACCGTGCCGGTTCCGCTGTTCATCACCACCGGTGAGAAGATCAAGGTCGACACCCGCGACGGCCGTTACCTCGGCCGCGCCTGATGGCTGAGGGTCCCAAGCAGCAGATGCCGGCGCGCCGCAAGGCGCGCAAGCGGGCGCTGGACGTCTTGTACGAGGCCGATCTGCGGGATCGTCCGCCGGTCGAGGTCCTGGCCGGTTACCTGCAGCGCATCGAACAGCCCCGGCCGGAGCACCTTGGCTACGCCGTGGGGTTGGTCGAGGGGGTCGCCGAGCACCTGGATCGGATCGATGAGCTGATCGCCAGCTACGCCGAGGGCTGGACCCTCGACCGGATGCCGGTGGTCGACCGCAACCTGGCCCGGATCGCCGTCTACGAGTTGCTCTACGTCGACGAGATCGACGATGCGGTAGCGATCAGCGAGGCGGTCGAGCTGGCCCGGCAGATGTCGACCGATGATTCGCCGCGCTTCCTCAACGGTGTGCTCGGCCGCATCGCCGAGTACGCCACCCGCTGAGCCGACGCGAGCACCGCGAACGAGAAGGGCCCGGGCCAGCGGCACGGGCCCTTCTCGTCGAACGGCAGATCAGTGAAGCGACAGCTCAGGAGGCGAAGAACGCCCGGGGGTCGGCCACCAGCACGCCGTGCTCGGTGAGCCGCTCGATCAGACCCGACGGTGAGGCGTCGTAGACGATGGCGAGCGCCCGGAGGTCGTCGGCGCGGATGGAGAGCACCCGGCCGTTGTAGTCACCGCGCTGCTGCTGGATCGCGCGGGCGTAGCGGGCGACGTAGGCCAGGTCCTCGGAGGCCTCGTCGTAGAGCCGCTCCAGGTCCAGGACGATCTTGCTCGTGGGCTCGTGCCGGACACCGCTGCCGTCGGGCAGCAGCTCCGAAACGGGGACACGGTAGAACTCGGCCAGCTCGGCCAGACGGGACACCGTCACGGCCCGGTCGCCACGCTCGTACGAGCCGACCACCACGGCCTTCCACCGCCCGTTCGACTTCTCCTCCACACCCTGCAGGGAGAGGCCCTGCTGCTGGCGGATGGAGCGCAGGCGGGCGCCCAGAGATTTGGCGTATTCAGAGGGCATTCGGACACTCCCAGTGCTGCTCGGGGTTCTCCCGTCGATCGCTACGGAGCGTGACGGTACGGGGAATGGGACACCTGGTCAAGTGGTCGTGACCTTACCGTTGGGGCGGGCCGAGGGGTCATCGGTGTTTCCTGGATCTGATCCGATGGTCAGCGGCCGCTGTCGGTCGGCGCGGTGACCACTGGTAACGTGGCGTGAAGCCCCGGCCAGGTCAGCTCGCGCTCCCCGGCCGGAGGTGCCCGACATCCTTTAACGACCCGTCCCGTGAGGCGGGGAAGGAGGTCCGCCGTGGCGTCCCCACCGGCTGCCCGCCCGTCACCACCGCGACAACCCTCGGTGAAGGTGATCCTCGCCAGCGCCGACGTACAGCGGGTGGTTGACCGCATCGCCCACCAGATCCTGGAGAAGACCCAGGGCGCGGCCGACACCGTGCTGCTCGGGATTCCCACCCGCGGCGTCCCCCTCGCGCGGCGACTCGCCGCCCGGATCAGCACCTTCGAAGACGTCGTCGTCCCGGTCGGTGTGCTCGACATCACGCTCTACCGCGACGACCTGCGCCGGCACGCCACCCGCGCGATCGGCCCCACCCAGGTGCCCAGCGGCGGCATCGACGGTCAGAGGGTGATCCTCGTCGACGACGTGCTCTTCTCCGGCCGCACCGTGCGGGCCGCGCTCGACGCGCTCAACGACGTCGGCCGCCCGGCGTCCGTGCAACTCGCCGTGCTGGTCGACCGCGGCCACCGCGAGCTGCCGATCCGCGCCGACTACGTCGGCAAGAACATCCCTACCGCGCTCGCCGAGAGCGTCAAGGTGACACTCGCCGAGACCGACGGAACGGACGAGGTCAAGCTCTTCGGGGTGGCCCCCCTGTGAGCGCGAGGAGTGCAGCGCAGCGGAGCCCCGCAGTCGTGAACGAAAGGCAAGCCCAGTGAGCGCGAGGAGTGCAGCGCAGCGGAGCCCCGCAGTCGCGAACGAAAGGCAGGCACAGTGATCAAGCACCTGCTCTCCGGCGCGGACCTGGACGCCGACACCGCCACCGAGATCCTGGACACCGCCGCCGAGATGGCCACCGTCGCCGGCCGGGAGATCAAGAAGCTGCCCGCGCTGCGCGGCCGGACGGTGGTGAACCTCTTCTACGAGGACTCCACCCGGACCCGGATCTCGTTCGAGGCGGCGGCGAAGCGACTGAGCGCCGATGTGATCAACTTTTCCGCCAAGGGGTCCAGTGTCGCCAAGGGCGAGAGCCTGAAGGACACGGCGCTGACCCTGCAGGCGATGGGCGCGGACGCGGTCGTCGTACGACACCCCGCCTCCGGCGCCCCGCACCGGCTGGCCAACTGGGTGGACGGGTCGGTCGTGAACGCCGGCGACGGCACCCACGAGCACCCGACCCAGGCGCTGCTCGACGCGTACACCATGCGGTCCCGGCTGGGCCGGCTCGCCGGCCTGTCGGTCGCGGTGGTCGGGGACGTGCTGCACTCCCGGGTGGCCCGCTCCAACGTGCTGCTCCTGTCGACCCTCGGCGCGAAGGTCACCCTGGTCGGCCCGCCCACCCTCATCCCCGTCGACATCGCCGGAGCGCTCGCCCCGGGCATCGACGTGTCGTACGACCTCGACGCGGTGCTGCCGAATGTGGACGCGGTGATGATGCTGCGGGTGCAGCGGGAGCGGATGCGGGATTCCTACTTCCCCTCCGCCCGCGAGTACGCCCGCCGCTACGGGCTGGACGGTCCCCGGATGCGTCGCCTGCCCGAGCACGCGATCGTCATGCACCCCGGTCCGATGAACCGCGGGATGGAGATCACCCCCGAGGTCGCCGACTCACCCCGCTCCACCATCGTCGAACAGGTCACCAACGGGGTCTCCGTCCGGATGGCTGTTCTGTACCTGCTGCTCGGAGGGAACAACCGGTGACCGCGTACCTCATCACCAGCGTGAGCATCGTCGGCGCCGCGCCGACCGATCTGCTGATCCGCGACGGCGTCGTCGCCGAGGTCGGTCCGGGGCTGTCCGCGCCGGACGCCACCGTCATCGACGGAACCGGCCTGGTGGCCCTGCCCGGCCTGGTCGACCTGCACACTCACCTGCGCGAGCCCGGCCGGGAGGACGCCGAGACGGTCGAGTCCGGGTCCCGGGCGGCGGCGCTGGGCGGTTACACGGCGGTCTGCGCGATGGCCAACACGTCGCCGGTCGCGGACACCGCCGGCGTGGTCGAGCAGGTCTGGCGGCTCGGCCGGGAGGCCGGGATGGTCGACGTGCAGCCGATCGGGGCGGTCACCGTCGGGCTGGCCGGCGAGCGCCTCGCCGAGTTGGGGGCGATGGCCGACTCCGCCGCCCGGGTACGGATCTTCTCCGACGACGGGCACTGCGTCGCCGACCCGTTGCTGATGCGCCGCGCCCTGGAGTACGTCAAGGCGTTCGACGGGATCATCGCCCAGCACGCCGAGGAGCCCCGCCTCACCGAGGGCGCCCAGATGCACGAGGGTGAGGTCTCCACCCGGCTCGGGCTGATCGGCTGGCCGGCGGTCGCCGAGGAGGCGATCATCGCCCGGGACGTGCTGCTCGCCGAGCACGTGGGCAGCCGACTGCACGTCTGCCACGTCTCCACCGCCGGCAGCGTCGAGGTGCTGCGCCAGGCCAAGGCCCGCGGGGTGCGCGTCACCGCCGAGGTCACCCCGCACCACCTGCTGCTCACCGACGAGGCCGTGAGCGGGAGGAGTGAGCTTGCGAGCCCCGCACTCGGGAACAGTTGGACTCCAGCGGAGAGTTACGACCCGGTCTTCAAGGTCAACCCGCCGTTGCGTACGGCCGCCGACGTCGCCGCGCTGCGCGCCGCGCTCGCCGACGGCGTGATCGACATCATCGCCACCGACCACGCCCCGCACGCCGTGGAGGACAAGGAGTGCGAGTGGGCGTACGCCCGGCCGGGGATGCTCGGCCTGGAGACGGCGCTGTCCATCGCGCTTGACGTGCTCGGTCCCGAGTGGGACCTGATCGCCGAGCGGATGTCCCGCGTCCCCGCCCGGATCGCGGGACTGACCGGGCACGGCGTCGATCCGGCGCCCGGCGTCCCGGCCACCCTGACCCTGGTCGACCCGGCCGCCCGCCGCACCATCGAGCCGGCGGAGCTGGCCAGCCGCAGCCGCAACACCCCGTACGCCCGCATGACGCTGCCGGGTCGCATCGTGGCGACCTTCCTGCGCGGCGAGCCGACGGTCCTGGACGGAAAGGCAATCAAGTGACGCGTAGACGTTCCGCGATTCTCGTGCTCGAGGACGGGCGCACGTTCCCCGGTGAGGCGTACGGCAGCGTCGGGGAGACCTTCGGCGAGGCGGTCTTCACCACCGGCATGACCGGTTACCAGGAGACGCTGACCGACCCGTCCTATCACCGTCAGGTGGTCGTGCAGACCGCCCCGCACATCGGCAACACCGGCGTCAACGGCGAGGACGACGAGTCCGGCCGGATCTGGGTGGCCGGGTACGTGGTCCGCGACCCGGCCCGGATCGGCTCGAACTGGCGGGCCACCGGAGGTCTCGAGGACCGCCTCGCCACCGAGGGCGTGGTGGGCATCAGCGGGGTGGACACCCGGGCGCTGACCCGGCACCTGCGCGATCGGGGCGCCATGCGGGTGGGCATCTCCAGCGTCGAGAAGGACCCGCAGAGCCTGCTGGCCCGGGTCCGGCAGTCAGCCCAGATGGTCGGCGCGGACCTGTCCGCCGAGGTGACCACTCCCCAGCCGTACGTCGTCGACGCGATCGGCGAGCACCGGTTCACGGTGGCCGCGCTCGATCTGGGCATCAAGCGCAACGTGCCGCGCCGGCTCGCCGCGCGCGGGGTGACCACCCACGTGCTGCCGGCCTCGTCGAGCATCGAGGACCTGCTCGCCGCCGGCGCCGACGCTGTCTTCCTGTCGCCCGGACCCGGCGACCCGGCCACGGCCGACGGTCCGGTGGCGGTGGCCCGGGAGGCGCTGCGGCGGCAGGTGCCGCTGTTCGGTATCTGCTTCGGCAGCCAGATCCTCGGTCGGGCGCTCGGTTTCGGCACCTACAAGCTGGGCTACGGCCACCGGGGAATCAACCAGCCGGTGCTCGACCGGGCCACCGGCAAGGTCGAGGTGACCAGCCACAACCACGGCTTCGCGGTCGAGGTGCCGGGCGTGGGCGTGGGTGCCGGCGCGGTGGTCCCCGACCAGGTGATCGACACCGACTTCGGTGGCGTGCGGGTGTCGCACGTCTGCCTCAACGACAACGTGGTCGAAGGGCTGCGGGCCGTGGACGTGCCCGCCTTCACCGTCCAGTACCACCCGGAGGCGGCGGCCGGTCCACACGACGCGGACTACCTCTTCGACCGTTTCGCCGAGCTGATCGAAGGCGGTAAGAATGCCTAAGCGGACCGACCTCAAGCACATCCTCGTCATCGGCTCCGGGCCGATCGTCATCGGGCAGGCCTGCGAGTTCGACTACTCCGGTACGCAGGCGTGCCGGGTGCTGCGCAGCGAGGGGATCCGGGTCAGCCTGGTCAACTCCAACCCGGCCACGATCATGACCGACCCGGAGTTCGCCGACGCGACCTACGTCGAGCCCATCACCCCGGAGTTCGTCGAGCTGGTCATCGCCAAGGAGCGCCCGGACGCGATCCTGGCGACCCTCGGCGGGCAGACCGCGCTGAACACCGCCGTCGCCCTGCACTCCAACGGCGTTCTGGAGAAGTACGGCGTCGAGCTGATCGGCGCGAACATCGACGCCATCAACCGGGGCGAGGACCGCCAGCTGTTCAAGGAGATCGTCGCGAAGGCCGGCGTCCGCCTCGGCATCGAGGACCCGGCCACGCTGGTGCCCCGCTCCCGGGTGTGCCACTCGATGGACGAGGTCGAGGCGACCGTCGCCGAGCTGGGCCTGCCGGTGGTGATCCGGCCGTCGTTCACGATGGGCGGCCTGGGCTCCGGCATGGCGCACACCCCGGAGGACCTGGCCCGCATCGCCGGCGACGGCCTGGCCGCCAGCCCGGTGCACGAGGTCCTGATCGAGGAGAGTGTGCTCGGCTGGAAGGAGTACGAGCTCGAGCTGATGCGCGACCGGCACGACAACGTGGTGGTGGTCTGCTCCATCGAGAACATCGACCCGATGGGCGTGCACACCGGCGACAGCGTCACCGTCGCCCCGGCCATGACGCTCACCGACCGGGAGTACCAGCACCTTCGTGACCTGGGCATCGCCGTGCTGCGCGAGGTCGGGGTGGACACCGGCGGCTGCAACATCCAGTTCGCGGTCAACCCGGTCGACGGCCGGATCGTCGTGATCGAGATGAACCCCCGGGTGTCGCGCTCCTCGGCGCTGGCCTCCAAGGCGACCGGTTTCCCGATCGCGAAGATCGCCGCGAAGCTGGCCATCGGCTACACGCTCGACGAGATCCCCAACGACATCACGCTGAAGACCCCGGCGGCGTTCGAGCCGACCCTGGACTACGTGGTGGTGAAGATCCCCCGGTTTGCGTTCGAGAAGTTCCCCGGCGCGGACCCGGAGCTGACCACCACCATGAAGTCGGTGGGCGAGGCCATGAGTCTCGGGCGCAACTTCAGCGAGGCGCTGAACAAGGCCATGCGGTCGATGGAGACCAAGGCGGTCGGCTTCTGGACCACTCCGGATCCGGCGGGCACCACCCTGGCGGACACCCTCGCCGCGCTGCGTATCCCGCACGACGGCCGGCTCTACACCGTGGAGCGGGCGCTGCGTCTCGGCGCGTCGATCAGCGAGGTGAGCGAGGCGTCCGGCGGAATCGACCCCTGGTTCCTGGACCAGATCGCGGCGCTGATCGAGCTGCGGACCGAGATCGTCGACGCGCCGGTGCTCGACGCCGAGCTGCTGCGCCGTGCCAAGCGGGCCGGGCTCTCCGACCGGCAGCTCGCCGCGCTGCGTCCGGAGCTGGCGGCCGAGGACGGCGTACGCACCCTGCGGCACCGCCTCGACGTCCGCCCGGTCTACAAGACCGTCGACACCTGCGCGGCCGAGTTCGAGGCCAGCACGCCCTACCACTACTCGTCGTACGACTTCGAGACCGAGGTCGTGCCGTCGGACCGGCCGAAGGTGCTGATCCTGGGCTCCGGCCCGAACCGGATCGGGCAGGGCATCGAGTTCGACTACTCGTGTGTGCACGCCGTGCAGGCGCTGCGGGCGGCCGGCTACGAGACCGTGATGGTCAACTGCAACCCGGAGACGGTGTCGACCGATTACGACACCGCCGACCGGCTCTACTTCGAGCCGCTGACCTTCGAGGACGTCCTGGAGGCCTGGCACGCGGAGGACTCCTCCGGCCGCGCGGCCGGCGGCCCGGGCGTGGTCGGTGTGGTCGTGCAGCTTGGCGGGCAGACCCCGCTGGGGTTGGCGCAGCGGCTCAAGGACGCCGGCGTGCCGGTGGTCGGCACCTCGCCGGAGTCGATCCACCTGGCCGAGGAGCGGGGCGCGTTCGGTGCCGTTCTGGCCCGCGCCGGGCTGCGCGCGCCGGCACACGGCATGGCCACCTCGTACGACGAGGCCAAGACGATCGCCGACGAGATCGGCTACCCGGTGCTGGTCCGTCCGTCCTACGTGCTCGGTGGGCGCGGCATGGAGATCGTGTACGACGACCCGACGCTGCGTGACTACATCGGTCGGGCCACCGACATCTCCGGCGACCACCCGGTGCTGGTGGACCGGTTCCTCGACGACGCCATCGAGATCGACGTGGACGCCCTGTGCGACGCCGACGGCGAGGTCTACATCGGCGGCGTGATGGAGCACATCGAAGAGGCCGGTATCCACTCCGGAGACTCGTCCTGCGCGTTGCCGCCGATCACCCTGGCGGGCTCGCACCTGGCCGAGGTCCGCCGGTACACCGAGGCCATCGCCCGGGGTGTCGGCGTCCGTGGTCTGCTCAACGTGCAGTACGCGCTCAAGGACGACGTGCTCTACGTGCTGGAGGCCAACCCGCGCGCGTCGCGGACGGTTCCGTTCGTCTCGAAGGCGACGGCGGTGCCGCTGGCCAAGGCGGCGGCCCGGATCGCGCTGGGCGCGACCATCGCCGAGCTGCGTGCCGAGGGTCTGCTCCCGGCGACGGGGGACGGTGGGACGATGCCCGCCGACGCGCCGATCGCGGTCAAGGAGGCGGTGCTGCCGTTCAAGCGCTTCCGTACCCGCGCCGGCAAGGGAATCGACTCGCTGCTCGGCCCGGAGATGAAGTCGACGGGTGAGGTGATGGGCATCGACACCAACTTCGGGCACGCCTTCGCCAAGAGCCAGTCGGCCGCGTACGGGTCGTTGCCGACCGCCGGGAAGATCTTCGTGTCGGTGGCCAACCGGGACAAGCGCGGCATGATCTTCCCGATCAAGCGGTTGGCCGACCTGGGCTTCGAGATCGTGGCGACGGCCGGTACCGCCGAGGTGCTGCGCCGGCACGGCATCGCCTGCGAGCAGATCCGCAAGCACTACCAGGCCGGCGAGGGCGACGACGCCGTGTCGCTGATCCTCGGCGGCCACGTGGCGCTGGTGATCAACACGCCGCAGGGCTCGGGCGCGAGTGCCCGCTCCGACGGTTACGAGATCCGCAGCGCCGCCGTCACCGCCGACATCCCCTGCATCACCACGGTCCCCGGTGCCGCCGCGGCCGTGATGGGGATCGAGGCACGTATCCGGGGCGACATGCGGGTGCGACCGTTGCAGGATCTGCACGCCACCCTCCGGGCGGCGCAGTGACGCTGTTCGAGCGGGTCGTCCGGCCCGGGTTGTTCCGGCTCGGCGGCGGGGACGCCGAGACGGCGCACGAGTGGACGCTGCGGCGGTTGGCCGCACTGTCGCGGCGTCCCGCCGCCCTGGCCGCGCTGCGGGCCCGGTACGCCGTCGGGGCGCCGCGCACGGTCTTCGGCGTGCGGTTCCCCAACCCGGTCGGGCTGGCTGCCGGCATGGACAAGGACGGCGCCGCGCTGCCGGCCTGGCCGGCGCTCGGCTTCGGCTTCGTGGAGGTCGGCACGGTCACCGCGCACGCCCAGCCGGGCAATCCGCGGCCCCGGCTGTTCCGGCTGCCGGCCAGCGAGGCGGTGGTCAACCGGATGGGCTTCAACAACGCCGGCGCCGAGGCGTTGGCCGCCCGGCTGGCGGCGTTGCCCCGTCCACTCGGCGTGCCGTTGGGCATCTCGCTGGGCAAGTCGAAGGTGACTCCGCTCGACGAGGCGGTCGAGGACTACCTGGCCTCGTACCGGGCGCTGCGTGGGCACGGTGACTACTTCGCGGTGAACGTGTCGTCGCCGAACACACCAGGCCTGCGGTCGTTGCAGGACCGTGCCCACCTGGACGCGCTGCTCGGCGCGCTGGTGGGGGAGAAGCCGGTGCTGGTGAAGATCGCGCCGGACCTGACCGAGGCGGCGATCGCCGAGTTGCTGGAGGTCTGCCTGGCCCGGGGCGCCGCCGGGGTGATCGCCACCAACACCACACTGGCCCGCGACGGGCTCGCCGCCGTGGACACCGACCGTGGCGCACAGGCCGGCGGCCTGTCCGGTCGGCCGCTGACCGGCCGTGCCCGGGACGTGGTGGCCTTCGTGCACCGCGAGACCGGCGGCCGGCTGCCCATCGTCGGGGTCGGCGGCGTGCTCGACCCGGACGACGCCACCCGGATGTTCGACGCCGGCGCCGCCCTGGTGCAGCTCTACACGGGCTTCATCTACCGGGGCCCCGCCCTGGTCCGGACGGCGGCCCGCGCGAGCGCCACGGCGGCGACGCCGGATCCGGTCGCCGGCCGGTGACCGTCCCCGGCCCGGTGCCCGCCCTGCGGTACGGGGTCGGGGCGGGGCCGGCGGAGCGGTTCCACCCGGCCGCGCGACGTCCGTCGTCCGGCCGGCTTCAGGCACACGAGGAGTACGCGTGACACCCGAGGAGATCCTGGCCGTCGACCGCGCGCACGTCTGGCATCCGTACGCCACGCTGCCGCCGGCGAACGCGCCGTTCGTGGTCCGCAGCGCCGAGGGGGTACGGCTGACCCTTGCCGACGGCCGGGAGTTGGTGGACGGGATGTCGTCCTGGTGGGCGGCGGTCCACGGCTACCGGCACCCGGTGCTGGACGCGGCCGTGACCGACCAGCTCGGGCGGATGAGCCACGTGATGTTCGGCGGGCTCACCCACGAGCCGGCCGTGCGACTCGCGCGGACGCTGGTCGAGCTGGCCCCGGAGGGGTTGGAGCACGTGTTCCTGGCCGACTCCGGGTCGGTCAGCGTCGAGGTGGCCGTGAAGATGTGCCTGCAGTACCAGCGGGCGGTCGGCCGGCCGGAACGGCGTCGGCTGGCCACCTGGCGGGGCGGGTACCACGGCGACACATTCCATCCGATGAGCGTCTGCGACCCGGAGGGCGGGATGCACCACCTCTGGGGTGACGTGCTGCCCCGGCAGGTCTTCGCCCCGGTCCCGCCGGGCGGCTTCGCCGATCCGCCGGACGAGGCGTACGTGGCGGCGTTGGTGGACGCCGTCGAGCGGCACGCCCACGAACTGGCCGCGGTCATCGTGGAACCGGTGGTGCAGGGCGCGGGTGGGATGCGCTTTCACCATCCGGGTTACCTGCGGGTGCTGCGCGAGGTGACCCGCGCGCACGGGGTGCTGCTGGTCTTCGACGAGATCGCGACCGGGTTCGGCCGGACCGGCACGATGTTCGCCGCCGAGCACGCCGGGGTGTCCCCGGACGTGATGTGCGTGGGCAAGGCGCTCACCGGGGGCTACCTGACCCTGGCCGCGGCGCTGTGCACCCCGGAGATCGCCCGTGGGATCTCCGCTGACGGCGTCCTGGCGCACGGTCCGACGTTCATGGGCAACCCGCTGGCCTGCGCGGTCGCCAACGCCTCCATCGGGTTGCTACGGGCGGGCGACTGGGCGGCGCAGGTGTCCCGGATCGGCGCGGGCCTGCGCGCCGGCCTGGAGCCGCTGCGCGCCGTGGCGGGCGTGGCCGACGTGCGGGTGCTCGGGGCGATCGGCGTGGTCCAGCTCGACCACGACGTCGACCTCGGCGCGGCCACCACGGCCGCCGCCGACCGTGGCGTCTGGCTGCGGCCCTTCCGCGACCTGATCTACACGATGCCGCCGTACGTCACGGACGACGCCGACCTGGCCCGGATCGCGGCCGGGGTGGCGGCGGCCGTGGCGGCCGGCTGAGCGGGAACCGACAAGCATCCCGGGAGGCCGCCCGCCGCCCGGACGACAAGAGGGGAAGTACGCCGATGGAGAGCTTCGGTACCCGGCTGCACCGGGCCGTCACCGAGCGCGGTCCGCTCTGCGTGGGCATCGACCCGCATCCCGGCCTGCTGGCCCGCTGGGGCCTCGCCGACGACGTTGACGGTCTGGACCGGTTCACCCGAACCGTGGTGGATGCGCTCGGTGACCGGGTTGCGGTTGTCAAGCCTCAGTCGGCCTTTTTCGAGCGATTCGGATCCCGCGGTGTGGCGATTCTCGAGTCAACTATCCGACAGTTACGGGAAGCCGGATCGCTCGTTCTGCTCGACGTCAAGCGTGGCGACATCGGCTCAACGGTCAGCGCGTACGCCTCCGCGTACCTGGATCCATCCAGCCCTCTGTATGTCGACGCGGTGACGGCCAGTCCCTACCTGGGAGTAGGTTCGTTGGCGCCGATGTTCGAGTTGGCCGCCAAACACGGCGGCGGGGTCTTCGTGCTGGCCCTCACCTCGAACCCCGAGGGCGCGGCCGTGCAGCGAGCCCGGACGGCCGACGGACGCACCGTGGCGCAGACCGTGATCGACGAGATTTCCCAGCTCAACAGCGGTGCGGACCCTCTCGGCAGCTTCGGTCTGGTGGTCGGGGCCACCATCGGTGACACCGGTCATGACCTGTCCACGGTTGGGGGGCCGCTGCTCGCTCCGGGGCTCGGCGCGCAGGGTGCGGGCGCCGCCGATCTGCGTACCGTCTTCGGCTCCAGCCTCGCCGCGGTGCTCCCGTCGTACTCCCGTGAGGTCCTGTCGGCGGGACCGGACACCGACGCCCTGCGGGCCGCCGCCGACCGCGTGCTGGTCGAGTGTCGGGCCGTTCTGGCTGCCCGGTGACTGACTGACGGCTCGGTCACTTTGCGATGATCATCGCGCGCCCACGTTGCCGAAAGCTCCGTTGACCGCTAGTTTTCCCCGCGCTGGGAACCATGGACCCCTTGGTTCACAGCGACACCACGTTTCACAGATGCGGCGGTGCGCCCCGCCCGCCGCGATAGGGACCTGAGGAGAACTGGTGCCGCTCCCGTCACTGACCCCCGAACAGCGCGCTGCCGCGCTCGAGAAGGCCGCGGAGATCCGCAAGGCCCGTGCCGAGCTGAAGGAGCAGCTCAAGCAGGGCAAGACCACCCTTGGCGCGGTCCTCGAGCGCGCCGAGAGCGACGACGTCGTCGGCAAGCTCAAGGTTTCGGCTGTCCTGCAGGCGATGCCGGGCATCGGCAAGATCCGGGCTACCCAGATCATGGAGAAGCTCAAGATCGCCGACAGCCGTCGTCTGCGCGGCCTCGGCGAGCAGCAGCGCAAGGCATTGCTTGGAGAGTTCGCCGCCAACTGAACCTGGCAGCGTGTAGAAACAAGCAGTGAGCACGGATGACGAGGCGCGCCCGGCGGCTCGGCTCACTGTCCTGGCTGGACCTTCGGGTTCCGGCAGGGAGAGTGTCGTCGAGCTCGTCCGGGCGCGTTTCCCGTCCGTGTGGATCCCGGTGCCGGCAACGACCAGGCCGCGCCGGGAGCCGGAGGTCGACGGGGAGCAACGGGTCTTTCTCGCCCCGGCCGAGTTCGAGCGCCGGGTGGCCGCCGGCGAGCTGCTGGAGTGGTCCCGGATCGGCGCGTACCGCCGGGGGACCCTGCACCCGCCGCTGGGCGCCCGCCTCGACGCCGGGCAGCCGGTCCTGCTTCCGCTCGACGTGGCCGGAGCCCGGCTGGTGCGGCAACGACTGCCCGACGCGCGTCTGGTGCTGCTGATCCCGCCCGGACGCCGGCCCGACGCCGCCGTCACGGCCGCCTTCGCGGACACCCTCACGCACGACCGCACCGATCGGGTGGCGGACGAGCTGGTAGGCTTACTCGGTTCAACTCATCCGGATCCGGCCTGGTCGCGCCTGCGTGGCTGATGGCCGGCCGCCGTCGGGACTCAGCACCGCGTCCGCGCGGCTCGAAAGACGCAGAGGTTAATTCGTGGGATCCATCGCCAACCCCGAAGGCATCACCAACCCGCCGATCGACGAGCTCCTCGAGAAGACGACGTCGAAGTACGCGCTGGTCATCTTCGCCGCCAAGCGCGCGCGCCAGGTCAACGCCTACTACAGCCAGCTCGGTGAGGGCCTTCTGGAGTACGTCGGCCCGCTCGTCGAGACCACCCCGCAGGAGAAGCCGCTCTCCATCGCCATGCGCGAGATCAACGGCGGTCTGCTCACCGCCGAGCCGACCGACCAGCCGTAGGCCCGTCCCCGTCGATGTCCGCCTCGATCGTTCTCGGGGTCGGCGGCGGCATCGCCGCCTACAAGGCGTGTGAGCTGCTGCGACTCTTCACCGAGTCGGGCCACCGGGTCCGTGTCGTGCCGACCGCGTCGGCGCTGAGATTCGTCGGCGCGCCGACCTGGGCGGCGCTCTCCGGCCAGCCGGTCGCCGACGACGTCTGGTCCGACGTGCACGAGGTGCCGCACGTCCGCCTCGGCAAGCAGGCCGACCTGGTGGTGGTCGCGCCGACCACGACCGACCTGCTCGCCAAGGCCGCCCACGGGCTCGCCGACGACCTGCTGACCAACACGTTGCTGACCGCCCGCTGCCCGGTGGTGCTGGCCCCGGCGATGCACACCGAGATGTGGGAGCACCCGGCCACCGTCGCCAACGTCGCCACGCTGCGCTCCCGGGGCGTCCGGGTCATCGAGCCGGCCGTCGGGCGGCTCACCGGCGCCGACACCGGCAAGGGCCGCCTGCCCGACCCGGCGGAGATCTTCGCGATCGCCCGCCAGGTCCTCGCCCGGGGTGTCTCCGCTCCGGCGGACCTGACCGGTCGACGGCTGGTGGTCACCGCCGGCGGCACCCGCGAGCCACTGGACCCGGTCCGCTTCCTCGGCAACCGCTCCTCAGGCAAGCAGGGCTACGCATTCGCGCGCTCGGCCGTCGCCCGGGGTGCCCGGGTCACCCTTATCGCGGCCAACGTGTCCCTCGCCGACCCCGCGGGGGTCGACCTGGTCCGGGTCGGCACGACCGCCGAGCTGCGCGAGGCGACCCTGAAGGCCGCCGCCGAGGCCGACGCGGTCGTGATGGCGGCGGCTCCGGCCGATTTCCGTCCGGCGACGTACGCGCCTGGCAAAATCAAAAAGTCGGACGACGGCGTCGCTCCCACCATCGAGCTCGTCACGAACCCGGACATCGCGGCGGAGCTCGGCCAGCGCAAGCGACCGGAGCAGGTGTTGGTGGTGTTCGCCGCCGAGACCGGCGACGCGGAGGCCAACGGCCGGGCGAAGCTGGCCCGGAAGCGGGCCGACCTCATCGTGGTCAACGAGGTCGGTCCGGACCGGGTCTTCGGCGCCGACACCAACACGGTGACGGTCATCGGCGCGGACGGCTCGGTGCGTCGTCTGCCGGAGCAGGCCAAGGAGGCGGTGGCCGACGCCGTGTGGGACCTCGTCGTGGCGCGGTTGGCCAACCGCTCCTGACGGGTGGAACAGGCGCGACCTATCCCGACACCGGCCGCAGCGGTGACTAGACTGCCGCGGAACGACATCACACGCTTAGGAGTGCCGTGACACGCCGCCTCTTCACGTCCGAATCGGTCACGGAAGGCCACCCGGACAAGATTGCCGACCAGATCAGCGACGGCATCCTCGACGCGCTGCTCGCCGAGGACCCGCACAGCCGGGTCGCCGTCGAGACCATGATCACCACCGGCCAGGTGCACATCGCCGGCGAGGTCACCACCAAGGCGTACGCCGACATCCCGACCATCGTCCGCCGGACGATCCTCGACATCGGCTACGACTCGTCGAAGAAGGGTTTCGACGGCGCTTCCTGTGGAGTCAGCGTCTCGATCGGCGCGCAGTCCGAGGACATCGCGCAGGGTGTCGACAACGCCTTCGAGCTGCGGACCGGCGCGTCGGAGAGCGCGCTGGACGCGCAGGGCGCCGGCGACCAGGGCATGATGTTCGGCTTCGCCTGCTCCGAGACGCCGGAGCTGATGCCACTGCCGATCGCCCTGGCGCACCGGCTGGCACGTCGGCTCGCCGCGGTGCGCAAGGACGGCACGATTCCGTACCTGCGCCCGGACGGCAAGACCCAGGTCACCATCGAGTACGAGGGGCTGCGCCCGGTCCGGCTGAACACCGTGGTGGTGTCCAGCCAGCACGCCGCGGACATCTCGCTGGAGTCGCTGCTCACCCCCGACGTGCGTGACTCCGTCATCGCGCCCGAGCTGGAGAGCCTCGGACTGGACACCGACGGCTACCGGCTGCTGGTCAACCCGACCGGCCGGTTCGAGATCGGCGGCCCGATGGGTGACGCCGGCCTGACCGGCCGCAAGATCATCGTCGACACGTACGGCGGGTACGCCCGGCACGGCGGCGGCGCGTTCTCCGGCAAGGACCCGTCCAAGGTGGACCGGTCGGCCGCGTACGCGATGCGCTGGGTGGCCAAGAACGTGGTCGCCGCCGGCCTCGCCGAGCGGTGCGAGGCGCAGGTCGCCTACGCCATCGGCAAGGCGCACCCGGTCAGCCTCTTCATCGAGACGTTCGGCACCGAGACCGTGCCGGTCGCCTCGATCGAGAGCGCCGTCGCCGAGGTGTTCGACCTGCGCCCGGCCGCGATCATCCGGGACCTCAACCTGCTCCGCCCGATCTACCAGCAGACCGCCGCGTACGGCCACTTCGGCCGGGAGCTGCCGGACCTGACCTGGGAGAGCACCGACCGGGCCGCCGACCTCAAGTCGGCTGCGGGAGCCTGACCGCCACCAGGCCTAGCGACCGGCGACCCGCACCGGGGTCGCCGGTCGCGCGCGTCTGCGTGGACGTGCCGCTGGCGCACCTGGACCGCCCGTTCGACTACCTCGTGCCCGCCGAGCTGGACGACGTGGCGGTGCCCGGAACCCGGGTCAAGGTGCGTTTCGCGGGGCAGTTGGTCGACGGTTGGCTGCTGTCCCGGGCGGACGACTCCGGGCACACCGGCCGCCTCGCCTACCTGGAGAAGGTCGTCTCGCCCGAGCCGGTGCTGACCCCCGAGGTCGCCCGCCTGGCCCGCGCGGTCGCCGACCGGTACGCGGGCAATCTCGCCGACGTCCTCCGCCTCGCCGTGCCACCCCGACACGCCCGTGTCGAGAAGGAGCCCTCCGCAGACCTGCCAGCCCAGGCTCCCGAACCCGACGAGGCCGCCGCGACAGCCGCGCCCGCCGGTCCGGCCGTGCTCGGTGATGTCGCCGTGCCCGCCGGTCCGACCGTGTCCGGCGATGCGGCCGTGTCCGGTGATGTCGCCGTGCCCAGCGGTCCGGCCGTGTCCGGTGATGCGGCCGGGTCCGGTGATGTCGCCGTGCCCAGCGGTCCGGCCGTGTCCGGTGATGCGGCCGGGTCCGGTGCCGCCGTGTCCGGTGCCGCCGTTTCGGCGGTACCGGGCGGACCGGCGGTGCCCGGGGAGTCCGACGTGCCGGGCGGTTCCGCCGCAGCGGGGGAGCCGATCGACCCGAGGGGATGGCGGGACTATCCGGCCGGGCCGGCGCTGTTGCGGGCGCTCACCGACGGCCGGCCCGCCCGTGCGGTCTGGTCGGCCCTGCCCGGCGAGGACTGGGCCGCCCGCTACGCCGACGCCGTGGCCGCCACCGTCGCCGGTGGGCGCGGCGCGGTGGTCGTCGTGCCGGACGCGCGCGACCTCGACCGTCTCGACGCGGCGCTGACCGACGTGCTGGGCCCGGGCCGGCACGTCGCTCTCTCCGCCGCCCTCGGGCCGGCTCGGCGCTACCGGGCGTTCCTCGCCGCCCGTCGCGGGCAGGTGCCGGTGGTCATCGGCACCCGGGCGGCGATGTTCGCCCCGGTGGGCCGGCTCGGTCTCGTCGCCGTCTGGGACGACGGGGACGACCTGCACTCCGAACCCCGCGCGCCCTACCCGCACGCACGGGATGTGTTGCTCACCCGGGCGCGGCTCGGCGAGGCCGCAGCGCTGGTCGGGGGGTACGCGCGTACGGCCGAGGCACAGTTGCTGCTGGAGACCGGCTGGGCCCGCGAGGTGGTCGCCGACCGGGCGACGGTGCGGGCGCGGATACCGGCCATCGCGCCGACCGGGGACGATCCGCAGCTCGCCCGTGATCCCGGTGCGGCCACCGCCCGGCTGCCCAGCCTGGCCTGGACGGCCGCCCGCGACGCGCTCCGGGCGGGCCTGCCGGTGCTCGTGCAGGTGCCCCGCCGCGGCTATCTGCCCTCGGTCTCCTGCGCCGACTGCCGCACCCCGGCCCGCTGCGCGCACTGCGCCGGCCCGCTCGCCCTGCCGTCGGCCGGCGGCACCCCCGTCTGCCGGTGGTGCGCCCGGGTCGCCGCCGCGTACGCCTGTCCCCAGTGCGGCGGGCGGCGGCTGCGGGCGGCGGTAACCGGCGCCCGCCGTACCGCCGAGGAACTGGGCCGGGCGTTCCCCGACGTGCCGGTGCGGACCTCGGGGCGCGAGGAGGTGTTGACCCACGTGCCCGGCACGGCCGCCCTGGTCGTCGCCACGCCCGGTGCCGAACCGGTCGCGGCGGGCGGCTACGGCGCGGTGCTGCTGCTCGACTCGTGGGCCCTGCTGACCCGGGCCGACCTGCGTGCCGGCGAGGAGGCGCTGCGCCGCTGGCTGGCCGCGGCGGCACTGGCCCGCCCGGCGCCGGCCGGCCGCGTGGTGGTCGTCGCCGACGGCGCGCTCGCCCCGGTGCAGGCGTTGCTGCGCTGGGACGCCGCCTGGTTCGCCGGTCGGGAGCTGGCCGAGCGCCGCGAGCTGGGCTTCCCACCGGCCGTACGCATGGCGAGCGTCACCGGCCCGGCCGAGGCGGTGGCCGACCTGCTCGACGCGGCGCGGCTGCCCGCCGACGCCGAGGTGCTCGGGCCCGTGCCGGCCGAGGAAGGGCGCGAACGGATGCTGCTGCGGGTGCCCCGGGCGCGGGCCGCCGCGCTCGCCGAGGCTCTGCACTCGGCCGCCGGGGTGCGCGCCGCCCGCAAGGCCGCCGAGCCGGTTCGTCTCCAGGTCGATCCGTTGAGCCTGTTCTGACCGTTTGCGGGCGGTGGCAGGCGGGCGCGGCGACCGGTGCCCGCACACCGCGTCCGGCAGAACGCTGGTGACGAGGTGGTAGCATCGCCCGTCATGCTCGGGCTGTCGATGATGTCAGGAAGCCGGTTATCAGGGGTGGACCAGTCGTGACCGTTCGACAATCGATCGTCTTCAACGGCGACCTCGGCAGCGGCAAGAGCACGGTGTCGGTGGAGATCGCCAAGCGGCTCGGTATGCGCCGGGTCAGCGTGGGTGATCTCTATCGGGAGATGGCACAGCAGCGGCAGATGACCGCCCTGCAACTCAACCTGCACGCCGAGCTGGACCAGGCCGTCGACGGGTACGTCGACCAGCTCCAGCGCGACATCGCCGCCTCCGGCGAACACCTCGTCATGGATTCGCGGCTGGCCTGGCACTTCTTCACCGACGCGCTCAAGGTGCACATGATCACCGAGCCGGGTGAGGCGGCCCGCCGGGTGCTGGCCCGCCCGTCCGGCCCGGCGGAGAGCTACGCCTCGCACGAGGAGGCCAAGGCCAAGCTCCGCGAGCGCAGCGCCAGCGAACGCAGCCGGTTCATCCTCCGCTACGGGGTGGACAAGGCGCGGTTGCGCAACTACGACCTGATCTGTGACACCACCCGGGCTTCCGCCGCCGAGGTGGTCGAGCACATCGTCGCCGCGTACGAGGGCACGCTCGGCGCCGAGGTGCTGCGCGACGGCACGCCGCTGCTGCTACTGGATCCGGCGCGGGTCTACCCGACCGAGGACATCGCCACCCTGCGTGGCCTCTGGGACAGCGAGTTCGTCGGCGACGTGGCCGAGGCCGGCGACGAGTCGTTGGAGCCGCTCAAGATCGGCTTCACGGGGGAGTACTTCTTCGTCGTCGACGGTCACCGGCGTCTCAGCGCCGCCCTGCAGAACGGCTTCTCCCTGGTGCCGGCCCAGCTGGTCGCCGAGGTCGACGAGCCAGTGGTCGGCGGGATGAGCGCCGTGGACTACTTCGCCGCTCAGGTGCGGCCGGGCCTGGTCTACGACTGGGAGGCCGCCCACAAGATCCACCTGCCGTTGCCGGAGCCGGCGCTGCTCCGCGGCGACGCCGTGCTCGCCGCGGACACGGGCGTCGGCGCCTAGTCGGAGCCCCAGCGCGACGCCGGACCGGCGCGCGGGATGCGCGCCGGCCCGGGTGTCGGGTTGGACGATGGCCGTGCGGAGGCGTCAGCCCAGGACGACTCCCGAGGCGCCCACGCCGGCCATGCCGGAGAAGATGTCCTCGTAGTAGAACCGCCAGGCACACACCCGCCCGGTCGGAACGTAGCCCGTACACGCCGTCGACGTGTTGGTGTCGTCGATGGCCGTGTTGGTGCCGGTCGCCCAGACCTGGAGGGTGTTCGCCGCGTTCACGATCTCCACCGGGCCGCCGCTGTCACCCTGGCCGACCGCGTTGGTGTGGGCGGTGTTCTCCGCCTGCACCTGACCGCAGACCGTGCCGAAGTTGCGCACGTTGATGCACAGGTTGCGGGCCTTCACCTGGATCGAGCACCGGGTGCCGGAGTACGCGCCGGACGTGCACACCCAGTTGCCGACCTGGCTGGCCTGCGCGCCGATCACCTGGTTGCTGAACTCGCTGACCACCGCGCCGGCCGCGTCCGTGCTGTTGTTGAAGACCCGGCCGCCCCCGGAGCCCGCGATGAGCAGGGTGTCGCTGCTGACGTTGCGGCTGGTGACGGTGCCGATGGTCTGCCCGGTCGGGTCGGCCGCGACGACGTTGAGGTTGGCGCAGTGCGCGGCGGAGAGCACGCGCGACACCCCGCCCTGCCAGACGCCGAAGCCGGTCGAGCAGCCGCCACCGGTGGAGGTGTTGCGCCACGCAGCGCCACCCCACCAGGGCGGCGAGTCGTCCCACCGGGTGGCGGGAGCGGCGGCGACGCCGGTCTGGACGGTCACCGGCACGCCGGCGAGAGCCGTCGCTCCGAGTAGCCCGCTCTGCGTACCGACCAGCAGGCCCGCGCCGTCGGCGCGCGGCCCCACCGTGGTGATCTTGTCGCCGGCCGTGGCGCGCAGCTTGTCGGCCGCGACCATCAGCTCCCGCTGCGAGTACGCGGCGGGCAGCACCGTCGTCGCGACGGTGGCCCGGGCATTGGCCACCAGTCGGGCCGGCGGCTCGCCCTTCCAGTAGACCTGGAGATGACGGGTGGCGGGATCGGCGACGATTCCGGCGAAGCCGGAGTTCGCGCTGCGCTGCGCGGCGTTGGTGATCTGGGCGGCGGCGGTGTTCATCCGCTGCTGCAACTGGAGCAGCTCCGACCAGGAGGCGAAGCCGCCCGGCACTGCGGTGCTGTCGACGAACGATCCGGTGGTGGTGGCCTTGCCCTTCGGCGCGGCGGTGGCCGACGTGGCGGTCACGCCCGTGACGAGCAGCGTGAGGCCGCAGGCGGCCACGGCGATGCGACGCAGCATCGACGCGGACCGTCGGGTGTTCGGGTGTGGACGGATCATCTGTACCCCTTCCCCAGGGTTCGTGGCGCGGGCCGGGCCCGCACCAGGGACGGTGGCACGCGACGTCCGATCCGGACGGCGATCCTGGACGGGATTGGACACGGTCGGACACCATCGGACGGCGAAAGGTCCGATGTGAACTGTCAGACATCGGCCATCTCCTATCTCACCGCTGGTAGCCGCGTCTAGCCTGCCCGTGTCGGCATCCGGGGCGCCGGGTGACCGGGAGGGGGTGGGGGCCGCATGTCCGACCAGTGGATTCCTCCCGGCGTTCGTGCCGGGGCGCAGGAGTCGCCCGGGGCGTGCGACGTGGCACGCCGCGCCGTCGCGGCGCAGACCCTGCCGGATCTGGCCGGTCTGCTGCGCCAACTGCGCCGCCGCGAAGCACGGCAGCAGGGCGAGACCCGGCTGACATACCGGCAGTTGGCGGCGAAGACCGGCTGGTCACGCGGCATCATCGGGGAGTACTTCGCCGGCAACGTCCTGCCCCCGCCGGAGCGGTTCGACGCGCTCATCCGGTTGCTCGGCGCGAGCCCCACCGAGCAGGGCGTGCTGGCCACCGCGCGGGACCGGATCGAGGAGCGACGCCGACGCCCGACCGGTGACCACGCGACCGACGTACGGGCGGCGCGCCCCCAGGGTGGCGGCGCACGGGTCGCCGCGACGTCGAACCGCCTCCCCGTACCCCGTCAACTACCCCCGGCGCTGCCCGGATTCGTCGGACGTACCGCCCAGCTCGCGGAGCTCGACGCGGCCTGGGCCAGCCCGGACGCCGCCGATGACGGCGGCCCGGCGCCCGCCGGGGTGGTGACCCTGTCCGGTACGGCCGGGGTCGGCAAGACCACTCTGGCGGTGCACTGGGCGCATCGGGTCGCCGACCGCTTTCCGGACGGTCAGCTCTACGTCGACCTGCGGGGATTCGACTCCACCGGCACGGTGGTGACGCCGGTCGAGGCGGTCCGGGGGTTCCTCGAGGCCCTCGCGGTGCCGCCCGAACGGATCCCCACCCATCTGAGCGCGCAGGTGGGTCTGTACCGCAGCCTGCTCGCCGGCCGTCGGATGCTGGTGCTGCTGGACAACGCCCGCGACGCCGAGCAGGTCCGGCCGATGCTGGCCGGCAGCCCGACCTGCCTGGTCCTGGTCACCAGCCGCAACCGCCTGGCCGGTCTGGTCGCCGCCGAGGGCGCCCGGCCGGTGGGCGTGGAGCTGCTCAGCGCCGCCGAGGCGTGGCAGCTGCTGGCCCGCCGGCTCGGCGCGGACCGGCTGACCCTCGAGCCAGGGGCGGTGGACGAGATCATCGAGCGGTGCGCGCGGTTGCCGCTGGCGTTGGCGGTACTCGCCGCGCGGGGCGCGGCAAATCCGGGGTTCCCCCTGGCCAGCCTCGCGGCCGAGCTGCGCGAGGCGCCCCGCCCGTTGGAGTCGTTCGACGCCGGTGATGCCGGCACCGACGTGCAGGCCGTGTTCTCCTGGTCCTACCGGAGCCTGACGCCCCCGGCCGCACGGCTGTTCCGGCTGTTCGGCTGCCATCCGGGCCCGGACATCGGCGTGGCGGCGGCGGCCAGCCTGGCCGGGGTGCCCCGGGAGCAGGCGCCCCGACTGCTGGCGGAGCTGGCCCACGCGCACCTCGTCACCGAGCACGCCCCCGGGCGGTTCGGCGCGCACGACCTGCTCCGGGCGTACGCCGTCCAGCAGGCCGAACGGTTCGAGCCGGCCGCCGCCCGACGGGCCGCGATCCGGCGTGGACTGGACCACTACCTGCACACCGCTCACGCGGCCGCGCTGCTGCTGCAACCGGGCCGGGATCCGGTCACCCTGGCCCCGGTCGCCCCCGGTGTGCTGCCCGAGGAGATCGTCGACCACGGGCGGGCGCTCGCCTGGTTCACCACCGAGTACCCGGTGCTGCTGGCGGCGGTCGCGCACGCCCGGCACGTCGGGTTCGACGGCCATGCCTGGCAGCTGGCGTGGACGCTGGTGGACTTCCTGCAACGCCGGGGGCGGTGGCCGGACCTCGCCGCCGCCCAGCGGACCGCCCTGGCCGGGGCCCGCCGGGCGGGCGACCGACTCGGGCAGGCGAACGCCCACCGGGACCTCGCCCGAGTGCTGTCCCGGCTGGGTCGGGTGGACGAGGCGGCGACCAACTACCGGCACGCCCTGGCGATCTTCGGGGCGTTGGGTGACCACACCGGGCAGGCGCGCACGCACCGGGCGTTCGGGGCGATGCTCGACGGCCTCGGCCGGCATGCCGAGGCGCTGGAGCACGGGCAGCGGGCGCTGGCGCTGTACCGCGACGCCGGCCACCTCGCCGGGGAGGCGAGCGCCCGCAACGCGGTCGGCTGGGCGCACGCCCAGCTCGGGCAGTACGCCCCGGCGCTCACGCACTGCGGGCAGGCGCTGACGTTGCTGCGCCGCACCGGTGACCGGCACGGTGAGGCGAACACCTGGGACAGCCTCGGCTTCATCCACGCCCGCCTGGGCGACCACGCCGAGGCGATCCGCTGTTACGGGCGTGCGCTCCGGCTCTACCGGCGGATCAGCGACCGGTACGACGAGGCGGACACCCTGTCCCGGCGCGGCGAGAGCCGGCAGGCGGCGGGGGACACCGTCGGCGCGGTGCGGACCTGGCGGCGTGCCCTGCGCATCCTCGACGACCTCGGCCATCCCGACGCCGAGCGGGTCCGTGCCCTGCTGGCGACCGCCCGGGGCTGACGGATACCGGGCAGGGGCTGCCCACCGGCGGTGGCACCGGGATGATGGAGCCTTCCACGCATCGACGGGGAGGCCGGCCATGGAGGCTACCGAGGCGCTCACGCTGCTCATGTCGCCGCCGGGACGCGTCGATCCGTACCCGACGTACGAGCGGCTGCGTCCAGCAGACCGGCGAGGCGGGCGGACCCGCGCCGGTCGACGGCGAGCACGGACGCGGCCTCGCTCAGGTTGACGAGCAGCTTCGCGACGGCTTCATGCTGATCGATGGTCAGGCCCGGCTCGTCGGAGAATGGGTGGTCGACGGTGGTCGCCTCGGACAGTCGCTCTATCAGCGTGGCGCCAGCGGACATCAGCATTCGGGAGCCTCCTCGGCGCTCTGTGATGCGGTCACACAGCGAGTCGGACAGCGGTGCGCGAGGTGTTCAGGGCAGAAGGAGGCCCGCCCCGGGTCATCCCCCACGGGGGAGAGGACGTCCCAGGGCGGGCGGTCGTGACGGTAGGGTTAGTTACGCGGCGTGCAAGATAGTTGGGAGGTCGCGCCCACTAGACGCGACGGCCACAGGGACGCTGGCAGCAGTAGAGGCCGCTACCCGCCAGTCCGCGTAGAGGCTGCAAGCAGTCGCCGGGACTTCCTGCCCGTCAACGTCGAGCGTCGCCGGTTCGGCGTCTTCGAGGCAGTGTGTGATGCGCTCGACGGCCTGCCGGTGCGTGATCCCGGCGGCGGCCGCCAACGGTGCGACGAAGGCCATTGCGGCGTGTTGCAGGGGCCAGAGCGGAAACCGCTGGGTGACGCTTGGCGCGAAGGACCAGATCATGACCCCCTCGCCAGCGCCGAGGGCGGCACCCCGGGAGAGTCCGACGGCCGTTGTGCCGTTGTCACCTTCCACGATCGCGAAATCCAACGGCGACAGGGAGGGATGCTCGCTCAGATCCCATACGGGGAACTCCACCCGGGGTAGCCGCTTCGTCATGCTCTACTCCTGACTAGTTGCTACAGCACCGTGGCGACGGCCTGGTCAGTATCGCTGCCGCCGGGTCCGTTGCCGGTGACGACGTACCGCCACACCCCGGGAAGGCCGGGGCAGAAGGACCATGTCGGCAGGGTGCAGTAAGTGCTGTTCGAGCAGGAGTTGTGGTATTCCCGGTCCTTGCTCCCGTTGGGCTGGTAGAGGTAACCGTGGATGTTGATGCTGCCCTTGCTCCAACCGTTCGTGACGCCAGAGCCGGAGAGCGTGAGGGTTGTGCCGTAGTACAGCATTCCCGCCACGGTGGAGCCAGGCTCCACGAGGGGGGCGGCGACGGCCGACTGCGGGCAGGCGGCACTGGCCGCGACGAGCAGGGCGAGCGTGGCGAACGCGGTGGCGATCCGTCGCTTAAGCGGAACGGGGGTCATTGCGTCTCCTCATGACACGAGCGGGGGTTGGTCGTGGCTGTTCGGTGGTTCAGCACTGGTGCGTTGATGAATCCGGGAGACTCGGTCGGCGGCACCAGGGCGGCCCTCTCTCCCGCCGTGGTGGGAGGCGTTTCAACGCGGAGCCTCGATGACCGGTTTGCGGAACGGGCCCCAGCCCACGAACCGGTCGTACAGGGCGCGCGGGCTCGGGCCGTCGTGCGGGTTGAGGTGGTACAGGTCGCGCATCGCCTCGTAGAGCAGCCCGGCCAGGTAGATCGACAGGCTCGGCATCTTGTTTTCGTACTCTGCCTTGAGCATGAGCCGCGCCGTCGCACACGGCCACGGCTGCCCGTCAGCGCGGCACGCCCAGTGCGGCCGCAACGGCGTGTGCGGCGGGGCCTGGCCGTGCCGACGCGGGCGGTCCGCGACCGGCCCCCGGTCAGGGACGGAAACCTGAGTGGAGATCATCCCCGACCCCCGTTGGCCCGGAACTCCTGCGCCCGAGTCAGATGACCCACCCGGCCGACCTCGTCCACCCGAAACGCCTCGGTGTGCGCTGTGGCCCAGGCCGGAAGTCGCGGGGCAGGCCGCAGCACAGGCACTTTCGGGGCAGGTTCGCTGCGCCAGAACTTGAAGCGCACGATGACTCCTCTCGTGTTGTCGTCGGAGGGGGCCACCCCGACACCACCCGCCCGAGGCGGCCCCAGCCAGTTCCGCCCCCGGCCCGATCTCCGTAAGCGGTCCTGTTAGTGACACTCTGCGTGAAGCGGCCTAGGCTCGGAACACTCCCCGCTGTCGTCTAGGGACTGTCAGCAAGGGACAAGGGCATGCGGGAGTTGATCTAGCCAAGAGGAGAGAGGGCGAGGATTCCGTGAGCATGTCGCCATACGAATTCCTGCTGCGTGAATTACGCCTCGCCCGAACCGCCGCGAACCTTACTCAGGACGCCGTAGGCGAGCGCATCCACTTCTCAGCGCAAAAAGTCAGCGCCATCGAGACGGGCCGTGCGCCGCTGACGCCCGATCTGGTCAAGCTCATAGACGACGCCGTAGAAGCCGGCGGGCGGCTTGTACGGATGTGGGACGACCTCGTGAAGGACGGGGCAGCGCCGACGTGGCTGCGCGAATGGCTCGAAGTCGAGCGCGAGGCGCTAACACTGCGGTGGTATGAGCCGGCATACGTGCCAGGTCTACTCCAGACGGAGGCGTACGCGCGGGCGACGTTGGCCGGGTCGCTGGCCCCTGCTGCCGTCGATCAGCGGGTCACCTCGCGCCTTCAGCGGCAAGACATACTCGCCAGGGAAGAACCGCCACAGCTCTTCGTTGTGCTCGATGAAATGGTCATCCGCCGAGCATGCGGTGGACGCGCGATCATGGCCGAGCAGCTAGCACACCTAACCGAATGCGCCGAGCGGCCGAGAATCCACTTGCACATCGTGCCCGCATCGCTTGGTATGTACCCGGGGCTAGCGGGCGCGTTCATCCTCGCGGAGCTGCCGGGGGCGGTTCGCTTCGGCCACGCCGACAATCAGCTCGACGCGCAGATCGTGGGACGTGCCGAGGACATTGCTAGCCTTGGAGTGACGTGGGAGACCGTTCGAGGTCTGGCGCTCCCGCGCTGGCAATCCCTAGACCTTCTCAAGGAAGTAGCGGAGACATGGACGTGAAGGCCGCGCTGTGGCGCAAGTCGTCTTACTCGTCGTCGAACGGTGGATCTTGCGTAGAGGTCGCAGATAACCTGCCCGGCACTGTCCTGGTTCGCGACACCAAGGACCGTGACGGCGGAACGCTGGCCTTCGGACCGGCAGCATGGCAGGGATTCGTCAACCTCGCGAAGGCCATCGGCCCGGTGGGCTGAGTAGGCAACGCACGAGAGCCCTCGGCAGACGTCGGGGGCTCTCGCACGTCCAGGCTAGGGACGCTGGAACGGACCATGACCAATCTGCTCGGCAACGGCCTCGTCGTGCTGCTGCGCCACCCCGAGTCCGCCGACGCGCTGCGCGCCGACCCCAGGCTCGTCCCGGCGTACGTCGAGGAACTGCTGCGCTACGACTCCCCGGTGCAGCTCACCACCCGGACCAGCACGGCACCGGTGCGCTGCGGCGGGCTCGACCTGCCGGCTGGCAGCACGGCGCTGCTGCTGCTCGGCGCGGCCAACCGCGACCCCCGCCGCTTCGCCGACCCGGAGCGTTTCGATCCCGCCCGTGAGCAGGCGCACCCACTGTCCTTCGGTGTCGGCCCGCACTACTTTCTCGGCGCCGGCCTGGTCCGGCTGGAGGCGCAGCTGGCGTTCCCGCTGCTGCTGCGCCGGCTGCCCGAGCTGGCCCTGGCCGGGTCGCCCCGGCACCGGACCCGGCTGACCCTGCGCGGCTACGAGAGCCTGCTGGTGACACGGGACACACCGGCGGTGGCCGATTGAGGTACGCCGGCCGGAGCGCTGCCGGGCACTCCGTAGACTGGTACGGCACCGCCCGCCCGTCCGACGAAGGAGCCGTCCCGCGTGACCGTCCAGCCCATCCGTCTTTTTGGGGATCCGGTGCTGCGCACGCCGGCCGATCCGGTGGTCACCTTCGACGCCGAGCTACGTCGGCTCGTCGCCGACCTCACCGACACGATGCGGGAGCAGAACGGCGCCGGTCTGGCCGCCCCGCAGCTCGGTGTGAGCCTGCGGGTGTTCACCTTCGACGTCGACGACGTGCTCGGGCACCTGATCAACCCGGTGCTGGAGTTCCCCGACGAGGAGGAGCAGGACGGCCCGGAGGGCTGCCTGTCGATCCCCGGGCTCTACTTCGACACCAAGCGTCGGCAGAACGTCGTCGCCAAGGGCTTCAGCTCGTTCGGCGACCCGATGCAGATCGTCGGCAGCGGCCTGATGGCGCGCTGCGTACAGCACGAGACCGACCACCTCGACGGGGTGCTCTTCCTGGACCGACTGGACGCGCAGGGGCGCAAGGAGGCCATGAAGGCGATCCGCGAGGCCGAGTGGTACGACGGTTCGGCCCCGCCCACGGTCAAGCTGAGCCCGCACATCAGCGACCCCTTCGGTCTGGGTCGGTGACCCGGATGCGCGTGATCTTCGCCGGCACTCCGGCGGTGGCCGTACCGGCCCTGGCCGCCGTCGCGGCCTCCCAGCACGAACTGGTCGCCGTCGTCACCCGACCCGACGCGCCCGCCGGACGGGGGAGGGGCCTGTCCCGCTCCCCGGTCGGCGTGTGGGCCGACGAGCACGGCGTGGAGGTGCTCACGCCGGCCCGTCCCCGCGACCCGGAGTTCCTCGACCGACTGCGCGCGCTCTCCCCGGACTGCGTGCCGGTGGTGGCCTACGGCGCGCTGGTGCCGCCGTCCGCGCTGGAGATCCCCCGCCACGGCTGGATCAACCTGCACTTCTCGCTGCTGCCGGCCTGGCGGGGTGCCGCACCCGTGCAGCACGCGGTGCTGCACGGCGACGAGCTGACCGGGGCCAGCGTCTTCGAGCTGGAGCAGGGCCTGGACACCGGGCCCGTCTACGGCACCCTGACCGACGAGATCCGTCCTGGCGACACCTCCGGCGACCTGCTGGAACGCCTCGCCGACAGTGGCGCGGGGCTGCTCGTGGCCGTGCTCGACGCGATCGCCGACGGCACCGCCCGCGCCGAGCCGCAGCCGGCCGACGGGGTGTCCCTCGCGCCGAAGCTGACCGTGGAGGACGCCCGGGTCCGCTGGGGCGACCCGGCCTTCGCGGTGGACCGGCGCATCCGCGCCTGCACCCCGGCGCCCGGCGCGTGGACGACCTTCCGCGACGAGCGGGTGAAGCTCGGTCCGGTCGTCCCGGTGCCCGACGGCCCCGAGCTGAAGCCGGGGGAGTTGCTGGTGGAGAAGACGCGGGTGCTGGCCGGTACGGCGACCGGGCCGGTGCGCCTCGGCGAGGTCCGTGCCGCGGGCAAGCGGGCCATGGCGGCCACCGACTGGGCGCGCGGCGTCCGGGTCGGCACTGGAGAGGAATTCGCGTGACGGCACCGGAGGGAACCCGCCCGACGCGCTCCGGCTCGTGGGCCGATCGGGGCGGGGATCGTCGACCGGCCCGGCCACCGATGGACCGACCGCGCCGCGCCGCGTACGAGGCGGTGGCGGCGGTGCACCGCGACGACGCGTTCGCCAACCTGGTGCTGCCCATCATCCTGCGCGAGGAGGGGCTGTTCGGCCGGGACGCCGCCTTCGCCACCGAACTGACCTACGGCACCCTGCGCCATCTCGGCACCCTGGACGCGATCCTCAGCGACGCGGCCGGCCGGGACGTGGCCCGGATCGACCCGCCGGCACGCGACGCGCTGCGGATCGGGGCGTACCAGCTCCTGCACACGCGGGTGCCCCCGCACGCGGCCGTGTCGTCGACCGTGGACCTGGTCCGCTCGGTCGCGCCGGGCGCGGCCGGGTTCGCCAACGCGGTGCTGCGCGAGGTGTCGACCCGTGACATCGACGGGTGGGTGGCCAAGCTCGCGCCGCCGATCGAGACCGACCCGGTCGGGCACCTGTCGCTGGCCTACAGCCACCCGCAGTGGATCGTGCGGGCCTTCTCCGAGACGCTCGGCGGTGACCTGGGCGAGACGGCCCGACTCCTGATCGAGGACAACGAGCGTCCTCCGGTGCACCTGTGCGCCCGACCCGGGTTGATCGATCCGGTCGAGCTGGCCGATGCGGTCGGCGGGGCGCCCGGCGCCTTCTCCCCGTACGCCGTATATCTGCCGGGCGGCGCCCCGGGCGACGTGGCGGCGGTGGTCGACGGCCGCGCCCACGTCCAGGACGAGGGCTCCCAACTGGTGGCCGTCGGGCTCGCCGACGCGCCGCTGGACGGCCCGGACGGGCGCTGGTTGGACCTGTGCGCCGGTCCCGGCGGAAAGGCCGGGTTGCTCGGCGCGCTGGCCGCGCAGCGGGGCGCCCGCCTGACCGCCGTGGAGGTGGCCGAGCACCGGGCCCGGCTGGTGTCCCAGGCGACCCGGGGCCTGCCGGTGACCGTGCTCGCGATGGACGGTCGTGACGTCGGCGCGGACCCGAAGCTGCCGGAGGGCCACTTCGACCGGGTGCTGGTGGACGCGCCGTGCACCGGGCTGGGCTCGCTGCGCCGGCGTCCCGAGTCGCGCTGGCGGCGGCAGCCGTCGGACCTGCCGCCGCTGACCCGGCTGCAACGCGAGCTGCTGGGCGCCGCGCTGCGGGCGGTCCGGCCGGGCGGGTTGGTCGCCTACGTGACCTGCTCGCCGCACACGGTGGAGACCCACGTGACGGTCACCGAGGCGGCCCGCCGCAGCGGCGTGGCGGTGGACTTCGTCGACGCCCGACCGTTGCTGCCGGCCGGTATGCCCGGCCTGGGTGACGGCCCCACCGTGCAGCTGTGGCCGCACCGGCACGGCACCGACGCGATGTTCCTCGCCGTCCTGCGCAAGGGCTGACGCGACGACGCCCCCGGCCCGAGACGGGGCCGGGGGCGGTACGACGGACAGGTCAGGTGACCGGGAGGCCCTTGTCGCCGGCGTTGCGCATCGAGCGGGTCAGGTTCCGGTCGCTGATCCACAGGAAGCACTGCACCCCGCGGTTGCCGTTCTTCCACTCCTGCTCGTACGGCTGGTAGTAGATCGTCCCGGCGCGGAAGTCGAGCTTGGAGTCGTCCGGCACCTTGGCGTACTTGGCGGTGACCGACTGGCACGCCCGGTGGGTGCGCTTGGTGGTGCGGTTGAACTCCGCGTAGCTGATGTCCGGGGCCCGCCAGATCCCGACGAACTCGGCGTGGTGCTTCGCCGTGCAGGACACCGGCGTCATCGCCTCGATGTCGTCCTTGACCAGCTTCGGGTTGAAGCAGCGGTAGGCCAGCGGGGCCGCGCCGGTCAGCGCGCCCCGCAGACTGCCGGTGCGCAGGTCGACGGCGGTGTCGTCGATGCTGGCGATCTCGGTGATGTCGCAGCGGTACCAGCGGGCGCCGCCGGCCCAGGCGGGCGCGGACGGCAGCACGACGGTCAGTCCCAGGCGTCCGGAGCGCCAGTCGCCGCCGACCGCCTTGGTGACCTCCTTCTCGCAGCCGGCCTGTGCGGCCCGCATGCCCTCGGAGCCGGGGGGTGGGGTGGTGCCGCGCTCCGCGCCGGGACCGGTGAGCGTGCCGACGTGGATGGTCTCCACCCGGTGCGCCTCGCTGCACTCCATCGGGTTGTAGCCGCTGAGGAAGCCGACCTGCTGGGAGGAGTGGTGGCAGACACCGGCCGCGGGAACGAACTGCTGCGCCGCCACGGGCGCCGGCCAGTCGTCGGTGAGGTTCCGGTCAACTCCGGTGGGCGTGCCACAGCCGGTGAGGGCCAGGGCCACCGCCGCGCCCCCGGCAATCGCCGTCAACCACCGTCGCATCTTCGACCTCCCGCCGCCGGTGACCTCCGGACGACCTCCAGCCGGCCGGTAACGCCACGGCGCAGCAGCATACGGCACCGTAGCTCAGATCGCGGGTAGTCCCTCGGGGCCGGCGCCGCGCATCGAACGGGTGAGTTTCCGGTCGTCGCTCCACAGGAAACAGCGCACCCCACGGTCGCCCTCCTCCCACTCCCGTTGCGACGGTGGGTAGTAGATGGACCCGGCCCGGTACGGCAGCTCGCTGTTGTTGGGCACGGCCACGTACGCGGCGATCAGCGCCATGCAGCGCCGGTGCGCCTGCTCGCCGGAGCGGGTGAAGGCCGCCCAGCTCAGGTCCTTCTCCTCGTAGACGCCGACGAACTCGGCGCGGTGCGGCTCGGTGCAGAGCACCGGGGCCATGTAGTTGAGGTTGTCACCGATCAGTTTGGGGTCGAAACAGCGGTGGGTCAGCGGGCTGTCGCCGATCAGCGCGCCACGCAGGCTGCCGACGCGGTTCACCGGGCGGGTGTTGTCGATGCTGTCGGTCTCGCTGAGGTCGCAGCGGAACCAGCGTGCGCCGCCGGTCCACGCCGGTGCCGTGGGCAGCGAGAGCGTCAGGGTGAGCCGGGCCGTGTGCCAGTCGCCGCCGAGCACGTCCCGGGCCCGCTGGTCGCACTCGGCGCGGGCCGCGCGCAGCGCGGTCGAACCCGGGCCCGGCCGGGCGCCGGCCCGCGCGGCCGGGCCGGTGAACGTGCCGACGTGGATCGCCTCGGCGAGGTGGCTGCGGGCGCAGTCGACGGTCTCGTACGTGCTGGCCTGCACGACCGCGGTGATCCGGGGCAGGCAGGTGTCGGTGGCCGGGGTGAACGGTCGGGGAACCCGCAGGTCCGGCCAGTCGTCGGTGAGATCACCGTCCGCGCCGCGTGCCGGCGCGCAGCCGGACAGCAGCATCGTCGTGACGCCGACCAGCGCCAGCGCTGCAAGCCACCGTCGCATCGTCCGCCCTCCCGGGAGCTGGCGACCGGTCGCCGCGCCCCGTGGCGCGACCCCGGCGGGCGTGCAGCCTACGGCACCGTCCCGCTTGGAGTGTCGTCGCGTTTGGGTCGATCGGCCAGCCACTGATGTCTGTTCGTCGGGATTCGAGGATCCGGACCGGCTTATTCTGCACTACTGGTCACTGCTGGATCACAGCGTGTCGGAGTTGGTGCCGTGCTGCGGGCGGCGGGTGGCCGCGTTCGTACACTGGCCCCGTGACCGTACCGCCGCCAATCGTCGCGCCGAGCATCCTGGCCGCCGATTTCGCTCACCTCGCCGAAGAGGTCCGTGCCGTCGAGGACGCCGCGGACTGGTTGCACGTGGACGTGATGGACAACCATTTCGTGCCCAACCTGACCATCGGGCTGCCCGTGGTGCAGAGCCTGCGGGCCGCCACCACGATGCCGTTCGACGTCCATCTGATGATCTCCGACCCGCGTCGGTGGGCCCCGGGGTACGCCGACGCCGGGGCGTACAACGTCACGTTCCACGTCGAGGCGGCCGACGACCCGGTGGCCCTGGCCAAGGACCTGCGTTCGGCCGGCGCGAAGGCCGGACTGGCCATCGACCGGGACACCCCGATCGAGCCGTACCTGGACCTGCTGCCCAGCTTCGACACCCTGTTGATCATGACGATCAAGGCGGGCTTCGGCGGGCAGCGGTTCATCCCGCAGTTGCTGGACAAGGTCCGCGCCGCCCGTCGGCACGTGAACGCCGGGCACCTGGAACTGCGCATCGAGGTGGACGGCGGGATCGCCGCCGACACCATCGAGCAGGCGGCCGCGGCCGGTGCCGACGCGTTCGTGGCCGGCACCGCCGTCTACGGCGCCGCCGACCCGGCGGAGGCGGTACGGCACCTGCGGGCGCTGGCGGAACGCGCGGCGCCCGAGGCCTGAGGTGGAGCCCGAGGCCGACCGCAAGGACGTCATCCTCGTCGTCGACGACGACGAGGACATCGCCCGGTTCGTCGAGTTCAACCTGCGGTTGCACGGCTTCGAGGTGATCCACGCCAGCGACGGTCAGGAGGCCCTCGATGTCATCGAGCGCCAGCGGCCGGACCTGGCCGTGGTCGACCTCATGATGCCCCGCGTCGACGGGCTGGAGCTGACCCGGCGGCTGCGCGCCGACCCGATGACCTCCGCCCTGCCGGTGATCATGCTGACGGCCAAGGGGATGACCGTGGACAAGGTCCACGGGCTCAGCGCGGGCGCGGACGACTACCTGGTCAAACCGTTCGACACCGCCGAGCTGGTGGCCCGGGTCTCCTCGACGCTGCGGCGCAACAAGGAGTTCCGGGAGGTGTCCCCGCTCACCGGACTGCCCGGCAACAGTCGCATCCGGCGGGAGATCAGCGACCGGGTCCGGCAGGGGGTGGACTACGCGGTCGGCTACATCGACATCGACCGGTTCAAGAGCGTCAACGACCGGTACGGCTTCGTCCGGGGCGACGACTTCATCTCCGCCCTGGCCCGCAGCCTGCACCGGGCCGTGGTGGCGGTAGGGCTGCCGCCGGCCTTCCTGGGCCACGTCGGTGGCGACGACTTCGTGATCGTCTGCGCGCCCGACCAGGTCCGCCCGCTCACCTCCCGGGCGGTGGTCGACTTCGAGAAGTCCGCCGACACGCTCTACGACGCGACCGACCGTGAGCGCGGCTTCGTCGAGCTGAAGGACCGGCGCGGCAACGTCCGCCGGGCGGCCCTGGTCACGCTCTCGATCGGCGTCTCGCTGTCCGACGCCGGCAAGCGGTTCACCGACCCGCTCGAGGCCATCGCGGTGGCCTCGGAGATGAAGACGGTCGCCAAGAGCCAACCGGGGTCGTACGTCGCCGTGGACCGGCGGCGCGGCGTCACCTGACGCGTGATCCCGCTGTGAAGTAGCTCGCCTCAATAACGACACGCCGGGTTCGGCGTGTAAGACTGCGAAGTACCCACCACGCGCTGGCGGGACTCGGTGAAATTCCGAACCGGCGGTGATCCACGGTCCAACCGTGGTCAGCCCGCGACCCGGACGGCTCTGCCGCCCGGTGGACCTGGTGAAAATCCGGGGCCGACGGTTGGGGGCGGCTCGTTCGCGCCCAGACAGTCCGGATGGGAGACAGCGCGCGGGACGGACGGGTCCGAGCCGGCCGCTGGCTTCAGCGTGCCGTGCCGCCCTCCCGGGGCGGCTGTGCCGTACCCGGAATCCGCCGCCGCCTGACCGCGGTCCATACCGCCTCCCTGACCGCCCGCGCGATGAGGCGAGTGAGAGGGCAGGACAGGGCGATGGCCAGCGTCTCCGTCGACGAGGCGATGCGGCGTGCGATCGAGCTGGCGGCGCGCGGGCTGGGCACCACCAGCCCCAACCCGGTGGTCGGGTGCGTGCTGCTCGACGCGGACGGCCAGGTCGTGGGCGAGGGCTTCCACGCGTACGCGGGCGGACCGCACGCCGAGATCGTCGCGCTGGCCCAGGCCGGCCAGCGGGCCAAGGGCGGCGCGGCGGTCGTCACTCTGGAACCCTGTGACCACACCGGCCGCACCGGCCCCTGTAGCACCGCGCTGGTCCAGGCCGGCGTGGGCCGGGTGGTCATCGCCGTACCCGACCCCAACCCGGTGGCCTCCGGCGGCGCCGCCACGTTGCGCTCCGCCGGGGTCCAGGTGGACCTGGGAGTACGCGGCGAGGAGGCCGAGGCCGGCAACGTGGCCTGGCTGACCTCGATGCGCCGGGGCTGGCCGTACGTCATCTGGAAGTACGCCGCCACCCTCGACGGCCGGTCCGCCGCCGAGGACGGCACCAGCATGTGGATCACCTCGGAGGCGGCCCGGATCGACGTGCACGCGCTGCGTGGCACTGTCGACGCGGTCATCGCCGGGGTGGGCACGGTGCTGGCCGACGATCCGCGCCTGACCGCCCGCAACCTGCGCGACGGCAGCCTGGCCATCCGGCAGCCGCTGCGGGTCGTGGTGGACAGCTCGGGGCGTACCCCGGTGGACGCCCGGGTCCGCGACGGCGCCGCGCGGATGTGGATCGCGACCGCCGCCGAGGTCGGCGCGGGCAAGGACGGCCGGGTCGACCTGCCGGCGCTGCTCGCGGCGCTGCACCAGCGCGGTGTGCGCGCGGTGCTGCTGGAGGGTGGGCCCCGGCTGGCCGGCGCGTTCCTCGCCGCCGGCCTGGTGGACAAGATCGTCGGGTACGTCGCGCCACGGCTGCTCGGCGCCGGCCCCACCGCCCTGGTCGACGCGGGAGTGACGACCATCGCTGAGGCCATCGATCTGGAGCTCGTCGACGTTACGCAGGTCGGTCCGGATCTCCGGATCACCGCTTTGCCCCGAAAGAGGGAGGGCTGACATGTTCACCGGCATTGTCGAGGAATTGGGCGAGATCGTGCGCGTCACGGCCACGGCGGGTGATTCCGCGCTGATCGCCGTGCGAGGCCCGCTCGTCACCTCCGACGCCCGGCACGGTGATTCCATCGCCGTCAACGGTGTCTGCCTGACCGTCGTGGACGCGGCGGACGGCGTCTTCACCGCCGACGTCATGGGCGAGACCCTGCGCCGCTCCGCGCTGGGCGCGCTGCACGCGGGCGACCCGGTCAACCTGGAACGGGCCGCCGCGCTGGGCAGCCGCCTCGGCGGGCACCTCGTGCAGGGTCACGTCGACGGTGTCGGCGAGCTGATCTCCCGCGAACCGGCCGAGCAGTGGGAGACCGTGCGGTTCCGGCTCCCCGCCGACCTGTCGCGGTACGTGGTGGAGAAGGGCTCGATCACGATCGACGGCGTGTCGCTGACCGTGGCGGCCGTCGGCGTCGACGAGTTCGCCGTCGGGCTCATCCCGACCACCCTCAAGCTGACCACCCTCGGCGCGAAGGGCGTCGGTGACCCGGTCAACCTCGAGGTCGACGTGGTGGCCAAGTACGTCGAGCGGCTGCTGGGCAGTCGGCTCGCCGAGACCGGCGAGGTGGCCTGATGAGCGCCGTCGGCTGGCTCCTCGACGCCCAGGTGCAGGTGGCCGGCTCGCCGGTGCTGGTCCGGGAGATCGTCGGCAACGCGTTCGGCCTTTTCTCGGCGCTGCTCGGGCTGCGCCGGCTGGTCTGGGCCTGGCCGGTCGGCATGATCGGGAACGCGCTGCTGTTCACCGTCTTCCTCGGCGGCGTATTCGTCACCCCGCAGGCCCACGACCTGTACGGGCAGGCCGGCCGGCAGGTCTTCTTCTTCGCGGTGAGTGTCTACGGCTGGTGGCGCTGGCAGCGCAACCGTCGGGCCGACGCCCAGCACGCCGCGGTGCTGCCGCGCTGGGCCACCGGCCGGGAACGGCTCGCCCTGCTGCTGGCCGCCGTCGTCGGCACCGCCGCGGCGTACCCGCTGCTCAAGGCGCTGGGCTCCTGGGGCCCGCTGCCGGACGCCTGGATCCTCACCGGCAGTCTGCTCGCCACCTACGGCATGGCCCGCGGCTGGGTCGAGTTCTGGCTGGTGTGGATCGCGGTGGACGCCGTCGGCGTGCCGCTGCTGCTGCGCGGCGGGTTCTACCCGTCGGCGGTCATGTACCTGATCTACGGCGCCCTCTGCGCCTGGGGCTTCGCCGCCTGGTGGCACACGTCGCGCGCCACCCGCCCGGCCACCGCGCTCCCGCCCACCTACACGGAGGCCGTCGCGTGACCAGTTTCGGGAGTATCGACGAGGCGATCGCCGAGATCGCGGCCGGACGGCCGGTCGTCGTGGTCGACGACGCCGACCGGGAGAACGAGGGCGACCTGATCTTCGCGGCCGAGCTGGCCACGCCGGAGCTGATGGCGTTCATGGTGCGCTACACCTCGGGGTACGTCTGCGTGCCGTTGACCGAGAGCGAGGCCGACCGGCTCGACCTGCCGCCCATGCACCACACCAACCAGGACCGGCGTGGCACCGCGTACACGGTGACCGTCGACGCCCGGGAGGGCGTCAGCACCGGCATCTCAGCGGCCGACCGCGCGCACACCATCCGACTGCTCGCCGGAGCGGCCACCGACCCGACGGACCTGGCGCGTCCCGGGCATGTGGTGCCGCTGCGCGCCCGCGAGGGTGGGGTGCTGCGCCGGCCCGGGCACACCGAGGCGGCGATCGACCTGACCCGGCTCGCCGGGCTGCGTCCGGCGGGTGTGCTCTGCGAGCTGGTCAACGACGACGGCACCATGATGCGGTTGCCGGACCTGGAGAAGTTCGCCGCCGAACACGGCCTCGTCCTGATCACCATCGCCGACCTGATCGCCTACCGACGGCGGACCGAGAAGCAGGTCGAGATGGTGGCCGAGGCCCGGATGCCCACCCGGCACGGGGTGTTCCGCGCGCTGGGCTACCGCGCCGAGCACGACCCGGCCGAGCACGTCGCCATGGTCATTGGTGACCTCGGCGACGGCCGGGACGTGCTGGTCCGGGTGCACTCCGAATGCCTGACCGGGGACGTGTTCGGCTCGCTGCGCTGCGACTGCGGGCCGCAGTTGGACGCCGCGCTGGCCCGGGTCGCCCACGAGGGCCGGGGCGTGGTGCTCTACATGCGCGGCCACGAGGGGCGCGGCATCGGGCTGCTGCACAAGCTCCAGGCGTACCAGTTGCAGGACCAGGGCCGCGACACCGTGGACGCCAACCTCGACCTGGGCCTGCCGGCCGACGCCCGCGACTACGGCACCGGCGCGCAGATCCTGTACGACCTGGGCGTGCGCTCGATGCGACTGCTCACCAACAACCCGGCCAAGCGGGCCGGGCTGGAGGGCTACGGGCTCACCATCACCGGCCGCGAGGGCCTGCCGGCCGGCGCTCACCCGGAGAACCTGCGCTACCTGCGCACCAAGCGGGACCGGATGGGTCACCTGCTGGACGAGTTGGACGAGGTGTCCGAGGCGCCGCTGGGGCGTCCGGTCGCCAACGACGAGATCGGAGCATGACGATGGCGGGTTTCGGTGAGCCGGGAGTCGACGCGGTGGACGCGGCGGGGCTGACCGTCGGCGTGGTGGCCGCGCGCTGGCACGGTGATCTGACCGACCACATGCTGGAGCGCGCGGTCGCGGCCGCCGAGGCGTGCGGCGCGCGCTCCGTGGTCGCCCGCGTCGCCGGCTCGGTCGAGCTGCCCGTCGTCGCCCAGGCCCTCGCGCGCCGCTGCGACGTGGTGGTCGCGCTCGGCGTGGTCGTGCGCGGCGCGACCGCCCACTTCGACTACGTGTGCCGATCGGTCACCGACGGGCTGACCCGGGTGGCGCTGGACGAGGGCAAGCCGGTCGCGCACGGTGTGCTCACCGTGGAGACCATCGAGCAGGCCCAGGACCGGGCCGGGCTGCCCGGCTCCGCGGAGGACAAGGGCTGGGCGGCGACCGTCGCGGCGCTCGACGCCGCGCTGGCCGTGCGGACGGTGGCGGCGGGCAACGCGCAGCGGGTCGGCTTCGCCGGCTGACCGTCAGAGCCGACCGGCCTCGATGATCCGGCGCAGGAACTGTCGGGTACGGGGCTGCGTCGGCTCGCCGAGCACCTGCTCCGGCGGGCCGCTCTCGACGACGCGCCCCGCGTCGAGGAAGCACACCTCGTCGGCGACCTCCCGGGCGAAGCCCATCTCGTGGGTGGCCAGCACCATGGTCATCCCGTCGGCCTTCAGGTCCCGGATCATCGTCAGCACCTCGCCGACGAGTTCCGGGTCCAGCGCCGAGGTGACCTCGTCGAGCAGCATCAGCCGAGGTGAGTTCGCCAGCGCCCGGACGATCGCCACCCGCTGCTGCTGCCCGCCCGAGAGGGCGTCCGGGTAGGCGTGCGCCTTCGCGCCCAGACCCACCCGGTCGAGCAGGTCGCGGGCCTGGGCCTCGGCCTCCGCGCGGGCCCGCCGGTGTACGCGCCGGGGCGCGAGGGTGATGTTGTCCAGCACGCTCAGGTGCGGAAACAGGTTGTACGCCTGGAACACCATGCCGATCCGCCGGCGTACCCGGTCGGGGTCCACCCCAGGGTCGGAGATGTCCTCCCCGTCCAGCTCGATCGTGCCGTCGTCCAGCTCGTCGAGGAGGTTCACGCACCGCAGGAGCGTGGACTTGCCCGACCCGGACGCCCCGATCAGCGCCACCACCCGGTGCTCGGCGACCGTCAGGTCGAGCCCGTCCAGCACGACGTGGCCGGCGAACTCCTTGCGCAGCCCCCGGCAGCGCAGCAGCGTCATGGTCAGCCTCCCGACTGGCGGCGGGCCGAGCGCAGCGTCACCCAGTCGGTGACCGCGATCAGCGGAATTGCGAGCAGCACGAACAGCACGCCCGCCACGATGTACGGCGTGTAGTTGAACGTCTGGGCGGTGGCGATCTGGGCGGCCCGGACCGCGTCGATCGGGCCGGCGAGCGAGACCAGCCCGACGTCCTTCTGCAGGGCCACCACGTCGTTGAGCAGTGGTGGCGCCACCCGGCGGACGGCCTGCGGCAGCACCACGTGCCGCATCGTCTGCCGGTAGGTCAGGCCCAGCGACCGCGCCGCCGCGAGTTGGCTGGGGTGCACCGACTCGATGCCGGCCCGGAACACCTCGGCGAGGTAGCCGCCGTAGGTGAGCACCAGCGCCAGCCCACCCAGCACCAGCACCGACGGCATGCCGCGCAGCCGCAACCCCGGCACGCCGAGGGTGAGCAGGTAGAGCACGATGATCAGTGGTAAACCCCGGAACGTGTACGTGTAGCCGGCGGCCAGCGCCCGTACCGGAAAGAAGATCGGGCCGCGCAGCGTCCGCAGCACGGCGATCACCAGCCCCAGCAGCAGGGCTCCGGCCGCGCAGCAGACCAGCAGCCGTACGTTGAGCCAGAGCCCGTCCAGCACGGCCGGCAGCGCGTCGGCGGCGATCCCCGGGTCCAGGAACGACTCCCGTACCCGGGCCCAGCCCGGCGCGCCGGTCACCGCGACGACCAGCAACGTGCCGAGCGCCGCCGTGGAGGCGGCCGCGACCAGCACGCTGTAGATGGTCTGTCGACGTCGGTACGCCGTTCGCCGCGCCTGGGCCGCCGACGGGATGTGCTCCCGTGGCGCTAGGGCGGGGGTGGTCTCCCGCGGCGTCACGTCAGCTCGGCCGCGCCCGCCACCTGCGCGAGCCACTTCTGCTCCAACTCCTTCAGCGCGCCGGCCTCGCTGAGCTGACCGACCGCCCCGCTCACACAGCGGGTCAGCGGCGAGTTCTTGTCCAGCAGCAGCCCGAACACCTCCGGCACGCCGACCCGCGGCAGCTGACCGACGATCACCGCGTCGGTGACCTCCGCGCCGGTGATGTAGAAGGCCGTCGGCAGGTCCACCACGAGACCGTCGATCTGCCCGTTCTGCAGGGCCTTCTTGGCGTCGTCGTTGCTGTTGTAGACCTGCGGCTTCGCGGTGGGCCTGATGACGTCGGTGATCGCCTGGTAGCTGGTTGTGCCGACCTGGGCCCCGAGCTTGGCGCCCTTCAGGTCGGCAACGGTCTTCTTGCCGGCGATCTTCGACGACTTGAGCGCGATGACCGTCTGCCGCACCAGGTAGTACGGCGCGGAGAAGTCCACCGCCTGCTTGCGCTCGTCGGTGACCGAGAACTGGTTGATGTCGAAGTCGAAGGTCTTCTCCCCGGGCGCGATCGCGGTGTCGAACTTCACCCGGGTCCAGGTGACGTCCCCCCGTGCGTAGCCCAGCTTCTCGGCCACGGCGTACGCGACGGCGGCCTCGAAGCCCTCGCCGTTCTCCGGCTTGTCCTGCCGGAACCACGGCTCGTACGCCGGCTGGTCGGTGGCGATGGTGAGCTTGCCCGGCGTACGGGTGGGCAGGCTGTCCTTGACGCAGGACGGCGCGGCGGTGACGGTGGGGGTCGGTTCGTCCTGCGGCGCGCAGGCGGCGACGGCGCCGACAACGGCGCCGACGAGGGTGAGCGCGAGAAGACGTGAGCGGCTGGCCATGGCGGACAGCGTAAAGCTCCACGGGCATCGATCGAAGATCTTCCCACCGTGACGATAGGGAATTGTCCGCCTGCTGGGTTGGGCCGGACCCGGACGTCCGGTGGTGGCCCGGCGGCTGGAAGAATCGTTCCCCGTGAAGACGTTCGAGGAGTTGTTCGCCGAGCTGCAGGCCAAGGCCGCCGCCGGCACCCCGGGCTCGGGCACCGTCGCCGCTCTGGACAAGGGCGTGCACTTCATCGGCAAGAAGGTCGTCGAGGAGGCGGCCGAGTCGTGGATGGCCGCCGAGCACGAGGGGCCGCAGCGCACCGCCGAGGAGATCTCCCAACTGCTCTACCAGGTCCAGGTGCTGATGCTCGCCAGCGGTCTCGAGCTCAAGGACGTCTACCGACATCTGTGAGTGCGCCCCGTCGTTGATCAGAACCGATCGAAGGAGCACTCCGTCATGCTGCGTGTCGCCATCCCCAACAAGGGCACCCTGGCCGAGCCGGCCGCCCAGATGCTGCGCGAGGCGGGCTACCGCCAGCGCACCGACCCCAAGGATCTCGTCTGCCGGGACGAGGCCAACGACGTCGAATTCTTCTACCTGCGTCCCAAGGACATCGCCACCTACGTCGGCTCCGGTGATCTCGACCTCGGCATCACCGGCCGTGACCTGCTGATCGACTCGGCCGCGCCCGCCGAGGAGGTCGTCGACCTCGCCTTCGGCCGGGCCACCTTCCGCTTCGCCGCCCGCCCCGACGACATCGCCTCCGTCCAGGAGCTGGGCGGGCACAAGATCGCTACCGCGTACCCGGGGCTGGTCGAGCGGCACCTCGACGAGGCGGGCGTCAAGGCCGAGGTGATCCGCCTCGACGGCGCGGTGGAGAACGCCGTACGCCTCGGGGTGGCCGACGTGATCGCGGACGTGGTGGAGACCGGAGCGACGCTGCGTCAGGCGGGCCTCGTCGTGTTCGGCGAGCCGCTGCTGCGCTCGTCGGCGGTGCTGGTGCGCCGTGCCGGCGCGCCGGCCCACCAGCAGGCCGAGCAGCTCCTGCGTCGCCTGCACGGCGTGCTGGTGGCCCGCCGTTACGTGATGCTCGCCTACGACGTGCCGGCCGGTCTGCTCGACCGGGCCAGCGGGTTGACCCCCGGCATCGAGTCGCCCACGGTCTCGCCGTTGCACCGCGAGGGCTGGGTGGCCGTGCAGGCCATGGTGCTCAGCGACGACGTGCACCGGATCATGGACGAGCTGTACGACCTGGGCGCCCGCGCCATCCTGGTCACCAACATCCACGCCTGCCGCCTCTGACGGGTATTGATCCACACGAGATCGCGGAAATGGGGGTGTCCGCTCACGCGGGTCACCCCTACTTCGGCGATCTCGGGTGGATCACCGCTGTCCTGCGCCGGTGCGGTGCACGGAGGCCCGCCTGGCGCCCGGCGCGACGTGGGACGGTGTCCGGCGTCCCGGCGTCCCGGCGTCCCGGCGTCCCGGCGTCCCGGAGCCGGCAAGATCACGCTCGATCCAGGAGCTTGTCTCATCCTGTTTGGGCTGTTCAGGAGTGGTTGACAGGTCTTGTTGGTGTGGTGGGGTGCTGGTGGGTGGGGTGGAGTTTCGGTGTTGATCGTTTGCCTAGCGGTTGATTTCGGTGTTGGTGAGGACGAGTAGGGCGCGTAGCAGGGTGGTGGTGTCTTGGCGTCAGCCGTGGCGTAGTCGGGTGAGGAAACGCCAGTTCTTGAGGTGGGCGTGGGCGTGTTCGTTGGCGGCCCGTTCGCGGCTGGTGAGGGTGTTCACGGTGTGTTGGGCGGGGGTGAGGCGGTGGTGGCGGTTGCCGTGGCGTCCGGTGATGACGGTGGGGGTGTCGGGTTGGTCGTCGAGGCGGGTGTGGATGCGGTCGCAGATGATGGCGAGGTTGTGGTGGCGTAGTCGGGCGGGTAGGTGCAGGCGTTTGGCTTGGGTGGCTTCGTGGGTGCGGGCGCCGGAGGCGGCGG
>NZ_JBNCKS010000031.1:0-86349 GCF_049841635.1 Micromonospora sp. DT44
CAACTGGCACACCGGCCAACCGGTCATGCGATCCCTGACCGCCTACGACCACTGACCCCTTGGAATCGATCATCTAGTTGAGGATCGTCGCGCTCGGCGTGGGCCTACACGGGGGAGTGCCGCCGGCGCTCCACTCACGATGCACCGATGACCAGCGAAGACGGCCAACCGGGTTTCCGGTTGCCGCTGAGGGCGGGTATCGACGAGAGTCGCCGTATGGCTGACTCACGCGCCGAGGCGGCGACCTCCGGCGGCGAACCCACGCGGACCTTCGGTTGGTCGTACCTGTTCGTTCATCCGGACGACGACCCACGCTCGGACGGCAACTTCGCTGACGAGCGGACCGTTCTCGTCGAGTATTTGCGCGACCAACGCCTCACCTTCGAGTTGAAGTGCGACGGCCTGAACGCCGAGCAGTTGGCCCGACGGTCGGTGCCACCGTCGACGATGTCGCTGCTCGGGTTGATCCGTCACCTGGCCGAGGTGGAGCGCGGCTGGTTCCGCAGGACAATGGCCGGCCAGGCGGCGCCCCAAAGGTACTGCTCGGACGACGATCCGGACGGCGACTTCGACGGCGCGGTCGCCGATCCGACGGTGGTCGACGAGGCGTACCGGGCCTGGCGTGCGGAGGTGGCGTTCTCCGAACAGTTCGTCAGCGAGGCGGCGGATCTCGACGTGCAGGGGCGGCAACGCGACGGCAACGTCATCGTGCTACGCAGGCTTCTGGTGCACATGATCGAGGAGTACGCGCGGCACAATGGCCACGCCGATCTCCTACGCGAACGTATCGACGGAAGGGTGGGTCAGTGATGGCCGATGGGTTCGACGTCCGGTTGACGCGGGCGCAGGAGCGCTACGAGCAGGCGGTCTTCGGTGGTGACGCGACGTCGTTGGACGAGGCCGAGCGGGATCTCGTCGCGGTGGAGGCGGACACGGCCCTGGCTCGTGGACGGCTGTTGCACGCCCGTTTCCTCGAAACCGGCGCGGAGGACGCGGCCGAGATGTCGCTCTTCGAGAGGGCGGCGCAGCTCTACCGCGAGGTGGGCGACGCCCGTGGTGAGGGTGAGGCGCTGTTCTGGGTGGGCACGGTCCACCAGGTGATCCGGCAGGACCAGGCCGCCGCCGATCCGGCCTTCGCGCGGGCGCGTGAGCTGGCGACGGAGGCGGGGGACGAGCTGACCCTCTCGTACGTGCTGCGGCACCTCTGCTTCGGCGAGCAGGCCGCCGGCCGGGTCGAGGCGGCGCGGGAGTTGCTGGAGGAGTCGACGCGGTTGCGCCGGAAGGTGTCCTTCACGCCGGGGGTGGCGGCGAATCTGATCGGTCTGGCGGACCTGGCGGCGAGCGACGGTGACCGGGACGCGGCCCGTGACCTGCTCGACGAGGCCACGTCACTGGCTACCGGCAGCGGCGCGTACGGCATCGTCCGGTGGATCGACGAGGCCCGCGACGAGCTGAAGCTCGCCTGATCACACGGTGGGTCCATCGCTGCGCGGCTCAGCCCTCTCCGTAGCGCCGAGCGGCGGTTGACCGTGTTTATTAACATCGCTCCATGGCGAGATCCACTACGGGCAGCAGCAGTTCCGGTTTCTGGGCGTGGGCGGTCGGCCTTTTGTTCGGCCTGGCGATCGGTATCCCTTCGTTCGGCCCGAAGGGAGGGGTGGCGTTCGGTGTCGCCATGGCCGTCGTCGTCGGTATCGCGTTCGGTGCCACCCGGAAGCGGGTCGATGACGGCGCCAACGGGGAGCCGTGATCGACTCGACATCGCCGATATCGGGGTGTCCGGGGGTGCGGGATACCGCGACATCGCTGAAATGGAGTGGATCAAGGGCGGCGCTGACCCGGACTCCGCGTTCGGTCGCGGAGGCGGTGGCCGTACAGGAGGAGTTGCGGCCGCTGGTCGACCTGGTCGGGCCCGGCCCGCTCGCGCCGGAGCCGGTGGCCGGCCTGGACGTGGCGTACGCCGAGAGCGGTGACCTCCTCGCGGCGGCCGTGACCGTGCTGGATGCTCGGACGCTGACCGTGGTGGATTCGGCGGTCAGCTTGGGCCGGCCCGCGTTCGACTACGTGCCGGGGTTGTTCGCCTTCCGGGAGGCGCCGGCTCTGCTCGCCGCCCTGGACGCGTTGAAGACCATCCCGGACCTGCTGGTCTGTGACGGGCACGGGGTGGCGCATCCGCGCCGGTTCGGGCTGGCCTGTCACCTCGGGGTGGTCACCGGCCTGCCCGCGATCGGAGTGGGAAAGACGCCGCTGGTCGGCGAGTGGGAAGCCCCGGCCGCCGAGCGGGGCGCCTGGTCGGCGCTGCGCGACGGGGGTGAGGTGCTCGGCCGGGTGGTGCGTACCCGGGACGGGGTCAAGCCGGTCTTCGTGAGCGTCGGGCACCGGATGAGTCTGGAGAACGCCGCTGCCCAGGTGCCCGCGCTGACGCCGCGCTATCGCCTTCCCGAGACGACGCGCACCGCCGACCGGCTCTGCCGTGACGCTCTCGCCCGGGCCGGACGCGGGTCGTAGACCGTAACGCCGCACACATACCGGCCGCTCTATGACCGGTGGTGGGAGTGGCCCGGTAGTAGCCTGTCCGGCGGACCCCACCCGGGGAGGAACGGTGAGGTGATCATGACGCTGCGTCGACGTGCCGCACGGCTCGCGACGGTCTGCGGTCTGCTGGTCGGTCTGGTGATGCTCGGTGCGTCACCCGCGCTGGCCGACGAAGACTCGGTCCGTGTGGGTGCGGCCAGCAGCTTCGCCGCCGGAGGTTCCCCGCAGGGAGTGAACGTCGCGGTGCGCAAGCGCTCCGAGGGATGCGTCCTGCTGCGTACGGCTCTGGGCCTGAGCCTTGAGGGTCTTGAGCCGGATCAGGTGGCGGTCCAGGTCAACGCGGGCGGACGCTGGTTCCCGGTGAGCGTGTCCGGTGGTGGTGGCAACGTGAGCACCGCGCAGACCTCGCCGGCCAAGCCGACGTTGTGCAAGGGCAAGGGCATCACCGTGCGGTACCGGGTGGCGTTCGCCGCCGGTACGCCGGGCGGTCGGCTCTCCGTGACCGGTGTGGGTCTGACCGCCGCCGGCCAGCAGTTGGGGCAGGGCAGCGACACGGCCAAGGTCGCCGGGCGGCTCTCGCCGTCGCCCACCCCGACGCCGTCGAAGAAGCCGACCCCGACCCCGACACCGACCCCGACCGAGGTCGCGGCGGCGGGCGAGGTGGTGGATCCGGCCGTACTGAGCCCGGCCTCCGTCGGGCCCTCGACGACGGCGGTGGCCGCCAAGGCCGGTGGTGGCGGTTCGCTGATCATGTTCTTCGGCATCGCGATGGTGGCGGTGGGTGTGTTGTTGATCGTGCTGCTGGTCCGCCGCTCCCGGCAGGACCGCACGCCGACCGACGAGCCCGGCCCGCTGCCGGGCAACCCCGGTGGAACCACCTACCGCGCCGGTGGCGGGTCGCCGGCCGCGCCCGGTCACCCTGGCCCGGTGTACGGCCAGCAGCCGCCGGCGGTACCCGTCCCGCGACCCGCTCCCGGCGGCGTCTACGGGGCACGACCCGCCACGCCCTCGCCGGACGCCACCCAGGTCATGCCGGACGCCACTCAGGTCATGCCGGGTGCCCCCGGCGATCCGGGTGCTCGGCCCCGGCCCGACGACCCGGACGGCGGCGACCACACCGTGTTCATGCCCCGGCTCCCCGGCTGAGCGGGGCGCGGTCCGGTCGCTCCGATACGCTCAGGTTCGTTGGAAACCTGCGGCCAAGGAGCGGAACTAGTGTCTGATCTGTCCCAGATCGTGAAGGCGTACGACGTCCGAGGGACGGTGCCGGACCAGTGGGACGAACGGGCCGCCGAGGCGCTCGGGGCCGCCTTCACCCAGTTGCTCAACGCCACTGACGAGCCCGGTGACGCCGTCGTCGTCGGGTACGACATGCGGGCCAGCTCGCCCGGCCTGGCGGCCGCCTTCGCCGCCGGGGTACGGGCCGAGGGGCGCTCGGTGATCGAGATCGGGCTCGCCTCCACCGACCTGCTCTACTTCGCCTCCGGCTCCCTCGGCCTGCCCGGGGCGATGTTCACGGCCAGTCACAACCCGGCGCAGTACAACGGCATCAAGATGTGCCGCTCCGGCGCGCGGCCGATCGGCCAGGACAGCGGGTTGGCGGAGATCCGTGACCGGGCGCAGGCGATGCTGGACTCGGGCGCGTCCCGCCCGGCGGGTGAGCCGACCCGGCCGGCCGAGCGGCGCGATCTGCTCCCGGACTACGCCGCGTACCTGCGCAAGCTGGTCGACCTCTCCGGCATCCGGCCGCTGAAGGTGGTTGTCGACGCCGGTAACGGGATGGGTGGCTACACCGTCCCCACCGTGCTCGGCGAGGCCGCCCTGTCGGCCCTGCCGCTGGAGATCGTGCCGCTCTACTTCGAGCTGGACGGCAGCTTCCCCAACCACGAGGCGAACCCGCTGGACCCGGCGAACCTGGTCGACCTCCAGCGTGCCGTCGTCGAGCACGGCGCCGACATCGGCCTGGCCTTCGACGGCGACGCCGACCGGTGCTTCGTGGTCGACGAGCGCGGCGAGCCGGTCTCGCCGTCGGCGATCACCGCCCTGGTGGCGGCGCGGGAGCTGGCCAAGCACCCGGGCTCCACCGTGATCCACGGTCTGATCACCTCCAGCGCCGTCGCGGAGATCATCCGTGAGCACGGTGGGGAGCCGGTGGTGGCCCGGGTCGGGCACTCCTTCATCAAGGCGGAGATGGCCCGCACCAACGCCGTCTTCGGCGGGGAGCACTCCGCCCACTACTACTTCCGGGACTTCTGGTTCGCCGACACCGGGATGCTCGCCGCGATGCACACGCTGGCCGCCCTGGGCGAGCAGTCGCTGCCGCTGTCCGTGCTGGCCGGCGAGTACGAGCGCTACGTCGCCTCCGGCGAGATCAACTCGACGGTCGCCGACCAGGCCGCGGCGGTGGCCGACGTGCGGGCCGCGTACCCGGACGCGACGACCGACGAGATGGACGGGCTGACGCTGCGCTTCGAAGACGGCGCGTGGTTCAACCTGCGCGCCTCCAACACCGAGCCGCTGCTGCGGCTCAACGTCGAGGCGCCCACCCGCGAGCGGATGGTCTCGCTCCGGGACGAGGTGCTCGACCGCGTTCGCCGATAAGATCGCCTGCGCCGGTCGGCACCGCCGTCGGTGACCCGCACTCGTGGAAGGAGCCGTGCCATGGCCCTGGATCCGCAGTTGCTCGAGATCCTCGCCTGCCCGGACACGCACCACGCCCCGCTGACCTACGACGCGGAGGCGCAGACGTTGACCTGCACGGAGTGCGGTCGGATCTTCGAGGTCCGCGACGATGTGCCGGTGCTGCTCCTCGACGAGGCGCGTGGCGGCCCCGGGCAGCAGTCATGATCGACGGTACGGCCGGGGTCAGCGGTCGGCGCGACGCCGACGAAGCCCTGCTCGACAACCCGAACGCGCTGGCCGAGCACGACCCGGGCGACATGCTGCGGCACACCGCCTCGGGCGGCGCCCAGGTACGCGAGAGCGCGGCGCTGGCCGCCGAGGCGAACCTCGCGGTGCTCGCCGACGACGGGCGGCCCCGGGCCGTGGTGATCGCCGGCATCGGCACGGCCGGGCGTACCGGTGACGTGCTGGCCACGGTCGCCGGGCCGCGCTGCCCGGTCCCGATCATCGGGCACCGCAGCGCAGGCGTACCCGGTTGGGTGGGCGCCGCCGACGTGGTGATCGCGGTGAGCGCGTCGGGTCGCAGCCCGGAGGCGCTCGGCGCCGCCGAGGCCGCGCACCGGCGCGGCGCTCGACTGGTCGCGGTGGGCGCACCGGACTCGCAGTTGCAGTCGGTGGCCGAGCGGGCCCGCGCGCCGTTCATCCCGGTGCCCCGACGGGCACCGGCCCGGGCCAGCCTCTGGGCGCTCACCGTGCCGGTCCTGCTGGCGGCGCGGTCGCTCGGCCTGGTGAAGGTCAATGAGGCGGACCTGGCGGAGACGGCGGCCCGGCTCGACGCGGACGCTGACCGCTGCCGGTCCACCGCCGACTCGTTCGTCAACCCGGCCAAGTCGTTGGCGCTGGGCCTGGCCGGCTCGATCCCGATCGTCTGGGGCTCGTCGCCGTTGGCGACCGTGGCGGCCCGCCGGTTCGGCGACACCCTGTCCGCGAACGCCCGCTACCCGGTGGTCACCGGCGCGCTGGGCGAGGCCGGGCGGGGGCGGGTCGGGCTGCTGGACGGCGTCTTCGGCGGCCTGGCAGAGGGCGAGCGGGACATTTTCGCCGACCCGTCGGAGGACGACGGCGAGGGCACCCGGCTGCGGCTGGTGCTGCTGCGCGACGGTGGGCTGAACGCCGACGAGGACACGGACGAGCCGCTCGCCGTCGAGGAGCGCCGCGCGGACGCGGTGCAGACCCTCGCCGAGCGCCGTGGCGTTCGGTGCGACGTGGTGACCGCCGAGGGCGGGTCGGCTCTGGAGCGGCTGGCCTCGCTGATCGCCGTACCGGACTTCGCCTCGATCTATCTTGCTCTGGCACACGGGTTGGACCCGATGGCCGTACCGGCCATCACTGAGATGAAGGAGCTGTCGAACCAGTGAACGAAAGCAGGGGGCGGCGCGGCACGAACGTCACCACGACCCGAAGCGAAGTGGCGGCGTGAGCGCGAACGGCGGGACGAAGGCGATCGTCGCCGCCCTGCTGGCCAATGTCGGCATCGCCGTCACCAAGTTCATCGCGTTCCTGCTCTCCGGGTCCTCGTCGATGCTGGCCGAGGCGGTCCACTCGGTCGCCGACTCCGGCAACCAGGGTCTGCTGCTGCTCGGTGGCAAGCGGGCGAAGCGCGCGGCCACGCCGGAACACCCGTTCGGGTACGGCCGGGAGCGCTACATCTACGCGTTCATCGTGTCGATCGTGCTGTTCAGCATCGGTGGACTGTTCGCCCTCTACGAGGGGTACCACAAGTGGTCGGATCCGCACGGCATCACCGAGTGGCAGTGGCTTCCGGTGGCGGTGCTGCTGGCGGCGATCGCCATGGAGTCGTTCTCCTTCCGGACGGCGATCAAAGAGTCCAACCACATCCGGGGCAAGCAGTCCTGGGTGCGTTTCATCCGGGGGGCCAAAGCGCCGGAGCTGCCGGTGGTGCTGCTGGAGGACTTCGGCGCCCTGGTTGGTCTGGTCTTCGCGCTGTTCGGCGTCGGCATGACGCTGGCCACCGGCGACGGCCGGTGGGACGCCGCCGGCACCGCGATGATCGGCGTCCTGCTGGTGGTCATCGCCATCGTGCTGGCCATCGAGACCAAGAGCCTGCTCCTCGGTGAGGGTGCCGAACAGCAGGACCTGGCGGCCATCGAGCGGGCCATCACTGAGGGCCCCGAGGTGGAGCGGATCATCCACATGAAGACGCTCTACCTGGGTCCGGAAGAGCTGATGGTGGCCGCGAAGATCGGCGTACCGTCCTGCGAGAGCGCCGAGGCCCTGGCTCGCGGCATCAACGCCGTGGAGGCGCGCATCCGTACCGCCGTGCCGATCGCTCGGGTGATCTACCTGGAGCCGGACATCTACAGCGTCGCCGCCGCCAAGGCCGGCACCGGCGCCGCTGCCGACACCGCCGTACCGCAGCCGCAGGAGACCGCGGGCGAGGCGGTCGGACGGCCCGGGGTCTGAGACGGTGGAACCGCTGTACGGACCGATCCGGGACTACGCCTGGGGGTCCCGCTCCGCCATCGCGCTGTTGCAGGGGCGACCGGTGCCCAGCCCCGGCCCGGAGGCGGAGCTGTGGTTGGGCGCCCACCCGGGCGCCCCGGCCAGCGTGGAGCGCGCCGGAGCCCGGGTGAGCCTCTGTGACCTGGTACGCGACGAGCCGGGGCAGTGGCTGGGCCAACGGGTGGCCGGCCGTTTCGGCAGCCGGCTCCCGTTCCTGCTCAAGGTCCTCGCCGCCGACTCGCCGCTGAGCCTGCAGGCCCATCCGGATGCCGAGCAGGCCCGGGCGGGGTTCGCCGCCGAGGCGGGTCTTCCTCCCGAGGAGCGCAACTACACCGACCCGCACCACAAGCCGGAGTTGTTGGTCGCGCTCACCCCGTTCGAGGCGCTGTGCGGCTTCCGCGATCCGGTGGAGTCGGCCGAGGCGCTCGCCGCGTTCGGCGTACCCGAGTTGGGGCCCGTGGTCGACGCGCTGCGCACCGGGCCGGCGGGCCTGCGCACGGCGGTGGGGACGCTGCTCGGCTGGCCGGTCGCGGAGCGCGACGGGCTGCTGCGGGCCGTCGTGGCGTCGGCGGTCGAGGGCCCGGACGCCGAGTTGGCCCGCCGGCTGGCGAAGGCCTATCCGGGCGACCCGGGCGTGCTGGTGGCGTTGCTGCTGCACCATGTGCGGCTGGTGGCGGGCGAGGCGATCTGGATGCCGGCGGGCAACCTGCACGCGTACCTCAGCGGCTGTGGCGTCGAGATCATGGCGGCCAGCGACAACGTGATGCGCGGCGGTTTCACGCCGAAGCGGGTCGACGTGGACGAGTTGGTGCGGGTGCTGCGCTTCGAGGTGCTGGACGATCCGGTGCGCGCCGCCCGGCACGTCGCCCCGGGGGTGGACTGCTGGGCGGTGCCGGTGGACGACTTCGCGTTGCACCGGGTGCGGGTCGGCGCGGACGTGCCGGAGGCCACGTTGGCTCTGCCCGGTCCCCGGGTGGTGCTCTGCGGCGCGGGCTCGGTGACGGTCGATGACGGGGCGGGCGCTCTGACGTTGACGTCCGGTCAGGCGGCAATCGGCACGGCGGCCGGCGAGCCGCTGCGGATCAGCGGTGACGGCGAGGCGTACGTGGCGACGTCGGGCCTGCGCTGATCCGACACAAGTCCGACTTTCCCGGAATAGCTTGACTCAGCATTGCCTGAGTGTGACTCTATGAGTACGCAGCGTTATCGCGACGACGGTCCGGCAACGTGCGGGGAACCAAACCGGGGGGATGCGCGGGGCGGGCGGAGGCGGGCAGCAGGTCTGTCCACCACCGACCGCCCCGTGCGCTGTCCGCTGCCCGTCCCCGGGCGGCCGTCGCTGGCGCGCGTAAGGTGGAGGATCGGCGCAGACATCGTTCGACAGGAGCTTTCATGACCAGCACCCTCCCGGCGGCCGCCAGCGGTACGCCGTCCGAGGCCCGGCCGAGCACGCTCGCCGACGGCGACTTCAAGGTGGCGGATCTGTCGCTCGCCGAGTTCGGGCGCAAGGAGATCCAGCTCGCCGAGCACGAGATGCCCGGTCTGATGGCGATCCGGCGGGAGTTCGCCGAGGCGCAGCCGCTCGCCGGCGCGCGGATCACCGGCTCGCTGCACATGACCATCCAGACCGCCGTCCTGATTGAGACGCTGGTCGCCCTCGGCGCGCAGGTCCGCTGGGCGTCCTGCAACATCTTCTCCACCCAGGACCACGCCGCCGCCGCGATCGTCGTCGGCCCGGACGGCACCCCCGACGCCCCCGCCGGCGTTCCGGTGTACGCCTGGAAGGGCGAGACGCTGCCCGAGTACTGGTGGTGCACCGAGCAGGTGCTCCTCTGGCCGGACGGCGAGGGCCCCAACATGATCCTCGACGACGGCGGTGACGCCACCCTGCTCGTGCACAAGGGCACCGAGTTCGAGAAGGCCGGCGTGGTGCCGCCGGTCGAGTCCGCCGACTCCGAGGAGTACGCGGTCATCCTCGAGCTGCTGCACCGCTCGTTGGGCGAGGACGGCCAGCGCTGGACCCGGATCGCGGCCGGCATCAAGGGCGTGACCGAGGAGACCACCACCGGCGTGCACCGCCTCTACGAGATGCACCGCGCCGGCACGCTGCTCTTCCCGGCCATCAACGTCAACGACTCGGTGACCAAGAGCAAGTTCGACAACAAGTACGGCTGCCGGCACTCGCTGATCGACGGCATCAACCGGGCCACCGACGTGCTGATCGGCGGCAAGATGGCCGTGGTCATGGGCTACGGCGACGTGGGCAAGGGCTGCGCCGAGTCGCTGCGCGGTCAGGGCGCCCGGGTCGTGGTGACCGAGGTCGACCCGATCTGCGCCCTCCAGGCCGCGATGGACGGTTACCAGGTCGCCACCCTGGACGACGTGGTCGAGCAGGCGGACATCTTCATCACCGCCACCGGCTGCTTCGACGTCATCACCAACGACCACATGGCCCGGATGAAGCACCAGGCCATCGTGGGCAACATCGGCCACTTCGACAACGAGATCGACATGGCGGGCCTGGCCAAGCGGTCCGACGTCGAGCGGATCAACATCAAGCCGCAGGTCGACCTGTGGCGCTTCGCCGACGGGCACGCCATCATCGTGCTCTCCGAGGGGCGTCTGCTGAACCTGGGCAACGCCACCGGGCACCCGAGCTTCGTCATGTCGAACTCGTTCGCCAACCAGACGATCGCCCAGATCGAGCTGTTCACCAAGACCGAGGAGTACCCGGTCGGCGTCTACGTGCTGCCCAAGCACCTGGACGAGAAGGTGGCCCGCCTGCACCTGGGCGCGCTCGGCGCGAAGCTGAGCACGCTCACCAAGGAGCAGGCCGCGTACCTGGGCGTCTCCCCGGAGGGCCCGTTCAAGCCGGACCACTACCGCTACTGATCAACCTTTCCTGAACCGGGCCGGCTGCGAGCAGCCGGCCCGGTTCGTCGTTTCCGCCGCCCCTACCCGCCGCGCCCGGGCCTCGCGCCCCCGCTCCCGCCTGCCCCCCGCCCGCGCGACCTTGCCTGCCCGACCTTGCCTGCCCGCCCCCGCGATCTTGCAGTTTCGGTGGACGATTTGCGCGGCTAGACCTGATATGTCGCCGCAGAAAGTGCAAGATCGCGGGGGTGCGGGGGCGGGGCGCGGGGTGCGGGCGCGGGGGTGGGTTAGTTGCGGCGGCGGGTGGGGCGGAGCCAGGTCCAGGCGCACCAGGCCAGCCAGGCCAGCGACACGACGGTGGCCAGGGTTCGCTGGCGTAGCGCGCTGAGCAGCATCACCACGGCCAGCACCGCCAGCCACGGCAGGAAGGCTTTCACGACGGGGATCCTCGCACGGTCGGTCGATGGACGGCGTGCGGCGGGGCGTCGAAGGCCAGGTCACGGGAAGAGTGAGCTTGCCATGAACAACTTGACGGGGCTGTTGAACTGGAGGAAGGTATGGCTGCCCTAAGTTAGTGAAGGCGTGCCTAATGAACACGGAGCGGGGATGTTCGCCACCTACCTGATCGGCCTGCGGGAGGGCCTGGAAGCGACCCTGGTGGTCAGCATCCTGGTCGCCTTCCTGGTGAAGTCGCAGCGCCGGGACCGGTTGCCCCAGGTGTGGGCCGGCGTCGGCCTGGCCGTCGCGCTCTCCGTGCTGTTCGGCTGGCTCATCGAGTACACCTCGACCTCGCTGCTGGCCCGTTCCGAAGATCGCGAGCTGTTCGAGGCGATCACTTCCGTCGCCGCCGTGGTGTTCGTCACCTGGATGATTTTCTGGATGCGCAAGGCGGCCCGCACCATCGCGGGTGAACTCCGCGGCAAGTTGACCGAGGCGCTCGCCGTCGGGTCGCTCGCCGTCGCCGGAATGGCCTGCCTCGCCGTGATCCGCGAGGGCCTGGAGACCGCGCTGATCTTCTACTCCGCGGCTCAGGGCGCGGCCGGGGACAGTGGACCGCTGCTCGCGCTCATCGGCGGCATCGTGACCGCCGTGGTCCTCGGCGTGCTGCTCTACGCCAGCGCCCTCAAGATCAACCTCAGCAAGTTCTTCACCTGGACCGGCGCGCTGCTGATCCTGGTCGCCGCCGGCATCCTCAAGTACGGCGTGCACGACTTCCAGGAGGCCGGTGTCCTGCCCGGCCTCGGTAACCTGGCGTTCGACATCACCAACGTGCTCGACCCGACCACCTGGTACGCGGCGCTGCTGGCCGGCATGTTCAACGTGACCCCCGCGCCCACCGTGCTCGAGACCATCGCCTGGATCGGGTACGCCGTCCCCGTCCTGCTGCTCTTCCTGCGCCCGACCCGCCGTACCCCGGCATCGGGAGCGGCCACGACGGGCCCGGCGGCGCCCTCCACGCCGGCGCCGGCCGCGGCCTCGGGGCCCGGTGTCGAGGCGTCCGAGCGCACGTCGCCGTCCACCACCACCGTCACCGAGCGCGGGGCCGACACCGGCGCCGAGGCCGAGGCCGAGGCGGCATCCGCGCCGCAGCGTGCCTGACCCCACGAGGAGAGACAGCTCAGATGCGTACCACCCGATTCTTCGCGCTGGCCGCTGCCGGCGTGCTGGCGACGGCCGGCGTCGCCGCCTGCTCCAAGGCTGACTCCGACAAGTCGGACGCGGCGGGCGGCCCGATCGTGGTCAAGGCCACCGACACGGCCTGCGACGTCGCCACGACCGACCTCGGCGCCGGAACGGCCACCTTCAAGATCACCAACTCGGGCGCGAAGGTCACCGAGTTCTACGTGTACGCCTCTGGCGACCGGGTCATGGGCGAGGTGGAGAACATCGCGCCCGGGTTGAGCCGTGAGCTGCACGTCGAGCTGCCCGCCGGCACGTACGAGACGGCCTGCAAGCCGGGCATGAGCGGCAAGGGCATCCGGGGCGCGCTCAAGGTCAGCGGGTCCGCGCAGCCGCTGACCGCCGACGCCGCCCTGGCCGGCGCCACCGACAACTACCAGCGCTACGTCAAGAGCCAGACCGGCGCGCTGCTGGAGAAGACCGAGGATTTCGTCGCCGCGGTGAAGGCCGGCGACGTGGCGAAGGCCAAGTCGCTGTACCCGGTCGCGCGCACCTACTGGGAGCGGATCGAGCCGGTGGCGGAGATCTTCGGCGACCTCGACCCCAAGATCGACGGCCGCGAGGAGGTCATCGAGGAGGGGATGGAGTTCACCGGCTTCCACCGGATCGAGAAGGACCTCTGGCAGTCCGGCGACATCAGCAAGGACGGCCCGATCGCCGACCGGCTGCTGGTCGACGTCAAGGAGATCGTGGCGAAGGCCAACGCCGAGAAGCTCTCCCCGCTCCAGCTCGCCAACGGCGCGAAGGAGTTGCTCGACGAGGTCGCCAGCGGCAAGATCACCGGCGAGGAGGACCGCTACTCGCACACCGACCTGTGGGACTTCGCCGCCAACCTGGAAGGTTCCAAGGCGGCCCTGTCGGCCCTGCGGCCCGCGCTGGAGCAGCGTTCGCCGGAGCTGGTCAAGCAGCTCGACACCGAGTTCGCGAACGTCGAGGCGCAGCTCGGCAAGCACCGCGACGGCGACGGGTGGAAGCTGCACACCGCGTTGAGCAAGGCCGAGCTCAAGGAACTCTCGGACGGCATCAACGCGCTCGCCGAGCCGATCAGCAAGGTCGCCGCAGTCGTCGCGAAGTGACCGGGACGCAGGGGGAGTCGAGTCGATGAGCGTACGCAGGTTGACCCGTCGGCGGGCTATCACGCTCGCCGGCGCCGGGGTGGCCGGAGTCGCGGGCGTCGCCGCCGGCGCGGGCGCGCTGGTCGGCGACTCGCGTGGTCCGGCGGCGGCCAGCGACCACCCGGCGGGCGCGGTGCCGTTCTTCGGTGAGCACCAGGCCGGCATCGTCACCCCCGCCCAGGACCGGCTGCACTTCGTCGCCTTCGACGTCATCACGAAGGACCGGGCCCGCCTGGTCGCGATGCTCGAAGAGTGGACGGCCGCCGCCGCCCGGATGACCGCCGGCCGTGACGCCGGTGTCCTCGGGGCGGTCGGCGGGATGCCCGAGGCCCCGCCGGACGACACCGGCGAGGCGCTCGGCCTCCCTCCGTCGCAGCTCACCCTGACCATCGGCTTCGGGCCCACGCTGTTCCGCGACGCCGACGGGCGGGACCGGTTCGGCATCGCCGACCGCCGCCCGGCCGCGCTGGCGGAGCTGCCGAAGTTCCCCGGCGACGCGTTGCAGGCCCCGATCTCCGGTGGCGACCTGTGCGTGCAGGCCTGCTCCAACGATCCCCAGGTGGCGGTGCACGCGATCCGCAACCTCGCCCGGATCGGCATGGGTGTGGTCAGCGTCCGCTGGTCGCAGCTCGGTTTCGGTCGTACGTCGTCGACCTCCCGGGACCAGGCGACCGCCCGCAACCTGTTCGGCTTCAAGGACGGCACGGCCAACCTCAAGGCCGAGGAGACCGACCTGCTGCGCGACCAGTTGTGGGTGCAGCCCGGCGACGGGCCGGACTGGATGACGGGCGGGTCGTACCTGGTCACCCGCAAGATCCGGATGCTCGTGGAGACCTGGGACCGGACCTCGCTGGCGGAGCAGGAGGAGATCGTCGGCCGGACCAAGGGCAGCGGCGCCCCGCTCGGGCGCAGCAAGGAGTTCGACGAGCCGGACTTCGCGGCGCGCGGTGACGACGGCAAGCCGCTGATCGCCGAGCACGCCCACGTCGCCCTCGCCCATCCGAGCCGCAACAACGGCGCACACCTGCTGCGCCGGGGCTACAACTTCGTCGACGGCTCGGACGGCCTCGGCCGGCTCGACGCCGGTCTGTTCTTCATCGCCTACCAGCGGGACCCGCGCCGGCAGTTCGTGCCGATCCAGACCCAGTTGGCCCGCCACGACGTGATGAACGAGTACCTGCGGCACGTCTCCAGCGGCCTGTTCGCCTGCCCGCCCGGCGTACGCGACGGTGGCGACCACTGGGGCCGGGTGCTCTTCGGCTGAGCGCCGCCGCGACTGGCCGGTGACGGCGGTGGTGGCGCCGGACGCCGCCGAGGGGGGATCATGGGGGCGGCCGGCGCGGGGGATCATCCCTCTGCCGGCCCTCGCACCACGCGGCGCCGCCGCCGCGGGTCGTGCAGGATTGCCGGCGGCGCTGTCGTTCCGGCTGACGCCGGTCCCACCGAACTGAACGGGGATGCAATATTAATCCCATGAGAGCCCGGGTCCTGGTGGTCGACGACGACCCCGCACTCGCCGAGATGCTCGGCATCGTGCTGCGCAGTGAGGGTTTCCTGCCCTCGTTCGTGGCCGACGGCGAGCGGGCGTTGGCCGCGTTTCGTGACAGTCGTCCGGACATTGTCCTGCTCGACCTCATGTTGCCCGGAATGAGTGGTATCGACGTGGCCCGGTCGATTCGTGCCGAGTCTGGCGTGCCGATCGTGATGCTGACCGCCAAGAGCGACACCGTGGACGTCGTCCTCGGGCTCGAATCCGGCGCCGACGACTACGTCGTCAAGCCGTTCAAGCCCAAGGAGCTGGTGGCCCGGATGCGGGCCCGGCTGCGCCGCGGCGAGGACGTCGCGCCGGAGATGCTGACCATCGGGCCGCCCGGCAACCAGATCAGCATCGACGTGCCCGCCCACACCGTCAGCCGCAACGACGAGGAGGTGAAGCTGACGCCGCTGGAGTTCGACCTGCTGGTCGCGCTCGCCCGCAAGCCGCGTCAGGTCTTCACCCGTGAGGTGCTGCTGGAGCAGGTCTGGGGCTACCGGCACGCGGCCGACACCCGACTGGTCAACGTGCACGTGCAACGGCTGCGCGCCAAGATCGAGCCAGATCCGGAGCGACCGGAAATCATCCTCACCGTGCGGGGCGTGGGCTACAAGGCGGGCACCGGATAGCCTGGTCGCACTGTGTCGACCTCGCCGCCCCCGCAGAACACCACAGCCCGCCGGCTCGCTGCCGGTCGGGAGGTCTGGCGTGTGCTGAGCGGCCGGGTCGCGCGGATGTTGGCCCGGGTGCACCAGACCTGGCGGCGCTCGCTCCAGGTCCGGGTGGTCACCATCACATTGGTCGCCTCCAGCCTGCTGGTGGGCGGATTCGCGTACCTGATCGCTGACAAGATCACGACGATCCTGCTCGACAACGCGCGCACCGACGTCCAACTGCGTCTCAAGGGCGGCGCCGGGTACGCGGCCAAGCAGGTCTCCCTCTACGGCCAGCCGCAGGAGGCACAGCTCCAGGAGACCATCGAGGGCACGGTCAACTACCTGGCCGGGGGCGACCCCCAGCAGACCAGTGGCGTGGTGGTGGCCATCACCGCCGCCGACTACCCGACGATGATCCAGACCCGTACCGCGCCGGCGGTCAACGTCCAGCCCCTGATCAGCAAGGAGTTGCGGGCCGCGGTCGCCAGCGGCAAGGTGGCCAGCCAGATCCAGACCGGGCGACTCACGGGCGAGCCGACGAAGTACCTGGTCTACGGCTCGCCGGTGCCGACCCGCTTCGGGCAGATCGAGCTCTACTACCTGGTGCCGCTGACCCGTCAGGACGCCACCGCCGCCGACGCCCGGGCGACCGTGGTCGGCACCGGCATCGCCCTGGTGATCCTGCTGGGGCTGCTCGCCGCACTGGTCACCCGGCTGGTGGTCAACCCGGTCCGGGTCGCCGCGCGGACCGCCCAGCGGCTCTCCGCCGGCCTCCTCGACCAGCGGATGGTGGTCAACGGCGAGGACGACCTCGCGTTGCTGGCCGCCTCGTTCAACCAGATGGCGACGAACCTGCAACGGCAGATCCTGCGCCTGGAGGAGATGTCCCGGTTGCAGCGCCGCTTCACCTCCGACGTGTCGCACGAGCTGCGGACCCCGTTGACCACGGTCCGGATGGCCGCCGACCTGATCTTCGCGGAGCGCGACGAGTTCGATCCGGCGGTGGCGCGCAGCGCCGAGCTGCTCCAGGCCGAGCTGGACCGTTTCGAGGAGCTGCTCACCGACCTGTTGGAGATCAGCCGGTTCGACGCGGGCTTCGCCATGCTGGACGCCGAGCCGACCGACCTGGTGCCCGTGGTTCACCGGGTCGTCGACCGGTTGGCCGGGCTGGCCGAGCGGGTGGGCGTGGAGATCGAGCTGGACCTGCCCAGCACCCCGGTGATCGCCGAGGTCGACCCCCGCCGGGTGGAGCGGGTGCTGCGCAACCTGGTCGGCAACGCCGTCGAGCACGGCGAGGCCCGGCCGGTGCTGATCACCCTCGGCATCGACGAGACCGCCGTGGCGATCACCGTCCGTGACCACGGGGTGGGGCTGAAGGTGGGCGAGGAGAAGCTGGTGTTCAACAGGTTCTGGCGGGCGGACCCGTCGCGGGCCCGCCAGACCGGCGGCACCGGGCTGGGCCTGTCGATCAGCCTGGAGGACGCCCGTCTGCATGGTGGTTGGCTGGAGGCCTGGGGAGCGCCCGGTCAGGGCGCCCAGTTCCGGCTCACCCTGCCGGCCCGCGCCGGTGACCGGCTCACCACGTCGCCGCTGCGGCTGGTGCCCGCCGACGCGGCATTGCCGTTCGGCGGTCCACGCGACGGTGGCCCGCTGGCCATCGGGCCGGGCAGCGGCGGAGCGTTGGCAATCGGCCCGGCGTCGGCCGACAGCGGCGAGCGGGAGGAGGTGCGATCGTGAGGGCTCGACCACTGCTCGGCGCTTTCGGCGCGGCGCTGCTCCTCAGTGCCGGTTGCGGCATCCCGGCCTCGTCCGACGTGCGGGTCGACGGCAAGGCCGGCACCGCGACCGAGGCCGGATCGAGCAACGGCCGCAGCAGCGAGCCCCCGTCGCGGGCCGCCAGCGGCAGCGACAACGCGGCCTTCGTGCGCAACTTCCTGTCCGCCGCCGCTGGCGAGCCGGACCGGGCGTACGAGCGGGTGAAGGCGTTCATCGCCCCCGAGCACCGGCCCCGCCTGCAGGACAAGAAGGGCAGCGAGGTCGCGCTGACCGTGGTGCGGCTGCGCGAGACCGTCTTCACCTTCAACAGCGACTCGACCACGACCGTCAAGATCACGGTGCAGCAGATCGGCGTGCTGCGGACCAACGGCACCCTGGCGCCCCCGGTGGCGACCGAGACCCAGTACGAGTTCCGGCTGCGCAGCGCGGCCCTCGGCGGAGCCGGCAGCGACGAGCGCGCCGGCCAGTACCTGCTCGACCCGCCGAGCGTGCTGCTGCTCAGCGACGTCGCCCTGCAGCAGTACTACCAGGACGAGTCGATCTACTTCTGGAGTTCCGACCGCACCCGGCTGGTGCCCGACCAGCGCTACCTGCCGTACGCGGTGCCGGACGAGCGCCGTGTCAACGAGGTCGTGCGGTGGCTGGTCGGCGGCCCGTCCGACTGGCTGCGGCCGGGTGTCGTCGGGCTGCCGGACGGCACCGAGCTGATCAACAACGCCACCGGGGCGAACAACCGCTGGGAGGTCAACCTGGACATGTCCGGCGACGACCAGAGCCGGATCGACCAGGTGATGACTCAGCTCGCCTGGTCGCTGGGTGACCTGCCGGGCGAGCTGGAGCTGAAGATCCGGAACAACTCGCAGCCCGTGCAGAACCTCGACGAGCGTCGGACGGCCCAGCGGCTCTACCCCGTCCGGGAAGAGCCGCAGCGGTACGGCGTCTACGAGGGCGCGATCCGCCCGCTCGACTTCGCCGGCGAGCCCAGCGGCGCGGTGCCCCTCACGCCGGAGGTCAACCGCAGCATCGTGTCGGCCGGTCTCGCGCGGGGCGTCGACCGGGTGCTCGCCGCGCTGGTGGTGACCAGCGGCAAGGACCGGCAGCGACTCGCGGTGGGCACGGGCGCGGACACCGTGGCCACCCTCGGCCGCAGCGCCGGGGAGTACGCCTCGATCGGCCGCCCGGTCTGGCTGCGTACCGTCGACACGCGTCCCGCGCAGGGGCTGGTGGTGGCCGACGGTCGCCTCTACCGCTTCGACGAGGCTGCCGGAATGGCCGAGGTGCCGCTCAACCTGCCCTCGCCGGAGGTCACCGCGGTCGCCTCCGCGCTGGACGGTCAGCGGGTCGCGTTGATCGCCGGCGGGCGGCTCTACGTCGCGGCGCTGAACCTCGACGGCTCCGGCAACGGGGTGTCCATCGGCCCGCCCCGGGCGCTGGTCACCTCGTTGACCAACCTGACCGCGGTGGACTGGATCGGGGAGGACCGGCTGGTGGTGGCCGGCTCGGCGGGCCAGCCGGCGATCTACGAGATCAGCGTGGACGGCGCCCTGGAGACGCCGCTGCGCACCGATGTGGGCGCCAAGGTCAACCACCTGACGGCGTACCCCACCAACCGCATCGTGCGCGTGCCCACCGGGGCGTACATGTACGAGGCGAACAAGGTGGCCTACCGCAGCAGCCCGTTCGAACGGATCGCGCCCGAGCAGGTCCGCGATGTCCCCACGCCGCCGGCCGGAGTCCGCCCGAGCAACCCGTCGGCTCCGTTCTTCCTCTACTGACGTCGTGCGCGGGCTCTGGGCGGACCTCGCCGACCTGGTCCTCCCCGCGGACTGCGCCGGCTGCCGGGAGCGTCGCCAACGGATGCGACAGGGGGTCTGCCCCTCCTGCGTCGCGGCACTGAGCGCGCTGCGTCCCCGGGTCACCCGCCCCACGCCCGCCCCGGCCGGCCTGCCGCGCTGCGTCGCCCTCGGCCCGTACGACGGTCCGCTACGGGAGGCGCTGCTGGCGTACAAGGAACACGGCCGGCACGGTCTGGCCCGTCCGCTCGGCGCGCTGTTGGCCGAGGTGGTCGCGGCGGCGGTCGGCGAGGTGCGTCCGCTGGCGCTGGTGCCGGTGCCGGACACGGCGGCTGCGGCGCGTGCCCGCTACGGCGACCACCTGGACCGGCTGGCCCGGCACTGCGCGGCCCGGCTGGGCCGGTGCGGCTGGCCCGTACGGGTGTACCGGCCGCTGCGTGCCCTGCCCCGGCCCGACTCCGTGACTCTGGACAGCGCGGGCCGCGCGGCGGCCGCCGAGGCGGCGTTCCGTCCCCGTTCCGGCGCGTCGGGTGGGCCCGGCCCTTCGGACGGCGGGCCCGCCGTGGTGCTGCTCGACGACATCGTCACCACCGGTGTGACGCTGGCCGCGGCGGCCCGGGTGCTGACCGCGATCGGATGGCGACCGGGCGTCGCCGCGGTTCTCGCCGCAACCGAGAAAAGACGCCACTTGTAACCGACCGTGTTTCCGTTTCACCCGTTGGTGTATGAGGTGCGAAAAATACCGGGTGGTCTTGGCGACAAGGGGTGACTGCCGGGCGAACAGGAGTTAGCGTTTCGCTGTCGGGGGTAGGAGGTCGTTCCATCCCGCCCCTGGCGGTGAGAGGAGGCGTAGCCGCACTGACCGGTCGACGCCAGCGGGTCTTCCTACGGCGTGCGACCGGGAAACCGGATCGAAGACGTCCGAGCAAGGGAGGTCACGTGGACATCGTGGTCAAGGGCCGCAACGTCGAAGTGCCGGACCATTACCGGGTACACGTAGCCGAGAAACTCGCAAAGGTCGAACGTTACGACCATAAGATTATTCGCATCGATGTCGAGCTGTTTCACGAGCGCAATCCGCGCCAGGCCGACCACTGCCAGCGGGTGGAGATCACCTGCGTGTCGCGTGGTCCGGTGATCCGGGCCGAGGCCTGCACGAACGACTTCTACAGCGCGCTCGACGCCGCCATCGCGAAACTCGATACCCGGCTACGCCGCGCGGCGGACCGCCGGCGCGTACACCGTGGTCGGCACGCGCCGATCTCCGTGGCCGCCGCCACCGCCGACCTGCCGGTCACCGACCTGGTGGCCGCCCCGCTGTCCGCGTCGAACGCCCGCGCCGGCACCGCCGTCGCGGAGCGCGTCGAGGAGGAGTACGACCAGCCGTGGCACCTCGCCCGGGAGAAGGTGCACCCGGCCGAGCCGATGACCATCGACGACGCGTTGTTCCAGATGGAACTGGTCGGCCACGACTTCTACCTCTTCCAGGACAAGGAAACCGGCCGCCCCAGCGTCGTCTACCGACGTCACGCCTACGACTACGGCATCATCTCCCTCGACACCTGAGCGACCCGTCGGGCACGGGGCCGTGGCGGTCGTCCGTCACGGCCCCCGTGCCTCGTCAGCGAAGATCGGTCGGCAGCAGGGCGAAGGTCAGGTCGTCGAGGCGGGTGCCCGCCAGACCGGGCAGGCGCCCCCGTTGCAGGCCCTCGCGCTGGAAGCCGACCCGCTCCAGCACGCGGTGCGAGGCGCTGTTCTCCGGCACCGTGCCGGCCGTCAGCCGGGCGAGACCGGCCGGCCCGAATGCCCAGGCCGCGAGCAGCCGGACCGCCCGGGTGGCGTACCCGTGCCCCCGCCACCGGGGGAGCAGCGCGTAGCCGATCGACCCCTCCCCGCTGGTCACCTCGGTGTACGACAGTCCGCAGCTGCCCGCCGGCTCGCCGGTCGCCACGTCGACGATCAGGAGCCGGACGATGTCGCCGGTCAACCACGCGCTCTCGGCCAGCCGGCAGCGCCGCTCGATCGACTCCCGCGTCGGTGGCACCGGCGGCGCCTGGTTGGCGACCACCTCCGGCCGGCTGTGCAGCCCGTACATCATCTCCGCGTCCTCCGGCGCGAGCCGGCGCAGCGCCACCACCTGGTCGGTGAGCACCCCGTCGGGCAGATCGGGCAGCAGCCGGATGGTCGGGCCGGGCGGATCCTCGGCGAGGCGTACCCACGTCAGCAGGTCGTACCGTCTGCCGTTCCGGTCCTGACCGGCGGACCGCCGCCGGCCCTCGTAGCCGAAGCCGGCGGCCAGTGCGACGCGCTGGCTGGCCGCGTTCTCCGGCTCGGTGTGCAGCTCCAGCCGCCGCGTTCCGGCGTCGAAGGCGTGCTGGCTCAGCGCGCGGGTCGCGGCGGTGGCCAGTCCGCGTCCCCGCGCCGCCGGCCGCAGCCAGTAGCCGATGTCCGCCTGACTCCGGGCGGGCATCGGGTTGCTCAACCCGGTAGCGCCGAGCAGCCGGTCGGTGGCCGGGTCCGCGATGGCGTACGCGGCGCCGCCGCCGGCCCAGACCGCCGGCGCGCCGGCCTGCACCCACGAGCGGGCGTCGACCTCGGTGTACGGGGAGGGCATGGTGGACACGAACCGCTGGCTGAGCGGGTCCGCGCACCCGTCGACCAGGTCCGCGATGTCGTCGGCGCGGAACGGCCGCAGCCGTACCCCGTGCGCCTCGATGACCGGCGGCGTGCCCGTCACGTCAGGTCCTCGGCGAGCAGCGCGCCCACCCAGGCGTCGACCCGTTCACCCCGGTGCTGGACCCCGCCCCGGGCCGTCCCCTCGAAGGTGAAGCCCGCCTTTTCGGCGGCCCGGCGGGAGGAGGTGTTGCCCACGTTCGCCTTCCATTCGATGCGCGCCACGCCGAGGGCCGTGAAGCCCCAGGCGCTGAGCGCGAGGAGCCCGGCCGGCATGTACCCCCGCCCGCGTGCCGCCGGGGCGACCATGAAGCCCACGTCCCCGAGTAGCGGGTCGGCGGGGGAGAGCCGCAGGTCCAGAGTGCCGACGTAGGTGTCGTCCGGGTCGGCGATCACGAAGCAGGCGGAGTCTTCCCGTGCCCAGGCATCCTGGGCGTAACCCCGGTAGCCCCGCGCGTCGGAGAGGTCGTACGGGTCCGGGACGGTGGTCCAGCGGATCGTCTCCGGGTCCCGGCAGGTCTGCACCACGGCGTCGAGGTCGCGCTCTTCCATCGGTCGTAGTCGCAGCTCAGCGCCGGCCGAGGTGGCGAACAGCGTCGGCTGCGGGCGGCCGAAGACAGCGGCCCGGCGAGCCGCCAGGGTGCCTCGGGCGGCCGGCCCGGTCGACCCGGGTTCGGGTACCTCGCCGGGCAGCAGCGAGCCGATCCAGCCGTCCACGCCGCCGTCCGGCGGGGGGTTCGCCCGGCGTACCCGGCCGTCGATCCGGAACCCGGCCCGCAGCGCGACCAGCCGGGAGGCGTGGTTGCCCACCTCCGCCTGCCACAGCAGCCGGCGCAGCCCCAGCTTCTCGAAGGACCAGCGGGACACCGCCCGGGTGGCCCGGACAGCCACGCTCCGGCCGCGCGCCCACGGGGCGGTCCAGTAACCGATCTCGCCGGTGCCGGCGTTGTCGATGGAGATCAGCCCGCACGAGCCGAGCAGGTCGCCGTTGGCCGCGTCGCAGACGGCGAACGGCGCCCTGATGCCCTCCGCCCATGCTTCCGGGCTCAGCCGCGTGACGAAATGGTGGGCGTGTTCGCGAAGGTACGGGCGCGGTACGGTGGTCCAACGCTGAATGTCCCGGTCCTGGCAGGCGCGGTACACGCCGTCGGCGTCCGCCTCCCGCCAGGGCCGCAGCAGGACGCCGTCCTCGATGATCTCCACAGGCTCCACCCGTGCATCGTGCCGGAACGTTCGCCCTGGGCGTAACCGGATAACGTCCCGGGCGCGGCCCGTGCGCGTGTTATGTCGGGTTCGGCGGAGCGGACCACCGCCACCAGTGACCATCGCGCCGATGTTGCGCCTACGATGGTTCGAGACTGTCTAGGGGAGCGTTGATCCGTGTCGATTCTGGAAAAGGTCCTTAACGCGGGCGAGGGCCGCATGGTGCGCCGGCTCAAGGCCATCGCCGCCGCCGTCAGCTCGATCGAGGACGACTACGTCAACCTCACCGACGAGGAGCTGCGCGGCATGACCGAGCAGTTCCGTGAGCGGCTCGCCGATGGTGAGACCCTCGACGACCTGCTGCCGGAGGCGTTCGCGGTGGCCCGCGAGGCGGCCGCCCGGGTGCTCGGCCAGCGGCCGTACGACGTCCAGGTGATGGGCGGCGCGGCGCTGCACTTCGGCAACATCGCCGAGATGAAGACCGGTGAGGGTAAGACGCTGACCTCGGTCATGGCCGTCTACCTCAACGCGCTCTCCGGCGACGGCGTGCACGTGGTCACCGTCAACGACTACCTCGCCCAGCGCGACGCGGCCTGGATGGGCCGCGTGCACGAGTTCCTCGGGCTGACCGTCGGCGTGGTGCTGCCCAACCGGCCGGCCGTCGAGCACAAGGCCGCCTACGAGTGCGACATCACCTACGGCACCAACAACGAGTTCGGCTTCGACTACCTGCGCGACAACATGGCCTGGTCGAAGGACGAGCTGGTCCAGCGGGGCCACAACTTCGCGGTCGTCGACGAGGTCGACTCGATCCTGATCGACGAGGCGCGTACCCCGCTGATCATCTCCGGCCCGGCCGAGCACTCGGCCCGCTGGTACGGCGAGTTCGCGGGCGTGGTGGCCCGGCTCCAGCCCGGCACCGACGGTGAGGGCGACTACGAGGTCGACCACTCCAAGCGGACCATCGCGGTCACCGAGCGCGGTGTCGCCAAGGTCGAGGACCGGCTCGGCATCGACAACCTGTACGAGTCGGTGAACACCCCGCTGGTCGGCTACCTGAACAACGCCATCAAGGCCAAGGAGCTCTACAAGCGCGACAAGGACTACATCGTCAGCGACGGCGAGGTCCTGATCGTCGACGAGTTCACCGGTCGCATCCTGCACGGCCGTCGCTACAACGAGGGCATGCACCAGGCGATCGAGGCCAAGGAGGGGGTGGAGATCAAGCAGGAGAACCAGACCCTGGCCACGATCACCCTCCAGAACTACTTCCGCCTCTACAACAAGCTGTCCGGGATGACCGGTACGGCGCAGACCGAGGCGAGCGAGTTCAACAAGGTCTACAAGGTCGGCGTCGTGAGCATCCCGACGCACCGCCCGATGGTCCGCGAGGACCGGCCGGACGTGATCTACAAGACCGAGAAGGCCAAGTTCAACGCCGTCATCGAGGACATCGCGGAGCGGCACCAGATGGGCCAGCCGGTGCTGGTCGGCACCGTCTCGGTGGAGAATTCCGAGATCCTCTCCCAGCTGCTGCGCCGCCGGGGCATCCCGCACAACGTGCTGAACGCCAAGTTCCACGCCCGGGAGGCCGAGATCGTCGCCCAGGCCGGGCGCAAGGGCGCGGTCACCGTCGCCACCAACATGGCCGGCCGTGGCACCGACATCCTGCTCGGCGGCAACCCCGAGTTCCTGGCGGCCAACGAGCTGCGCCAGCGCGGCCTCGACCCGCTGGAGAACGAGGAGGACTACGCCAAGGCGATGGAGGAGGTCCTGCCCACCTGGAAGCAGGCCTGCGACGCCGAGGCGGACGAGGTCGCCGCCGCCGGTGGCCTGTACGTGCTGGGCACCGAGCGGCACGAGTCCCGGCGGATCGACAACCAGCTGCGCGGTCGTGCCGGCCGGCAGGGCGACCCGGGTGAGTCCCGGTTCTACCTGTCCCTGCAGGACGAGCTGATGCGCCGCTTCCGGGCCGGCGCGGTCGAGGCCGTGATGGAGCGCTTCAACATCCCGGAGGACGTGCCCATCGAGTCGAAGATGGTCACCCGCCAGATCAAGAGCGCCCAGGCCCAGATCGAGGGCCAGAACGCCGAGATCCGCAAGAACGTTCTGAAGTACGACGAGGTGCTCAACAAGCAGCGCCAGGTCGTCTACGCCGAGCGGCTGCGGGTGCTCAACGGCGAGGACCTGTCCGAGCAGGTCCGCAACATGATCGACGACACCGTCGAGGCGTACGTGCGGGGTGCCACCTCGGACGGCTACGGCGAGGACTGGGACCTTGAGCAGCTCTGGTCCAGCCTCAAGCAGCTCTACCCGGTCGGCGTGACGATCGAGGAGCTGGAGGAGGAGGCCGGCGGCTCGCGGGCCGGCATGGACGCCGACTTCCTCGTCGCCCGCCTCAAGGATGACGCCAACGCCGCGTACGACCGCCGCGAGGAGCAGCTCGGCACCGAAGGGGTGCGCCAGCTCGAGCGGATGGTGCTGCTCCAGGTGATCGACCGCAAGTGGCGCGAGCACCTCTACGAGATGGACTACCTCCAGGAGGGCATCAACCTCCGGGCGTACGCCCAGCGCGACCCGGTGGTGGAGTACCAGCGCGAGGGCTTCGACATGTTCGCCACCATGATGGAAGGCATCAAGGAGGAGACCGTCGGTTTCCTTTACAACGTGGACGTCCAGGTCACCGAGCCGGAGCCCGAAGCCGACTCGGAAGAGGTCACGCTGCTCGACAAGCCGGTGGAGATCCGGGCCAAGGGTCTGAACCGTACGCCGCAGCGGCAGGGTCTGCAGTACTCCGCTCCGACCATCGACGGCGAGGCCAGCCCCGGTGCTGTCGCCTTCGAACAGGAGCAGCAGCAGGCACCGGCGCTCGGCGTGGGCCGCCCGCCCCAGGGCGCTCCGGCGGCACCCGGGCAGAGCGCACCGTCCGCCCCGCAGCGGCCGGCCTCGGGGCTGCGCGGCCCGACGCTCCCGTCGGCGGGGTCCCGGCGTCCGGCCTCCAACCAGGCCGACGCCGGCAACGGCCCGTCGCGCAACGCGCCGTGCCCGTGCGGTTCGGGTCGTAAGTACAAGCGCTGCCACGGTGCGCCCAACGGCGGCAACTGACCGACACCGCGTCCCGATGGGCCCCGACCGACAAGGCCGGGGCCCATCGGCGTCTCCCGCCCCGGGTCGGCCTGGCGTGTCCGGCCCGGGTCGGCCTGGCGTGTCCGGCCCGGGTCGGCCTGGCGTCTCCGGCCTCGGTCAGCGTCCGGCCGGGGGGTGAGATCGACTCCGCTTCCGGGAAGTCGGTGTGTCAGCGGCTGGTTGATGCCGCGCCTTCCTGCATGTCGAGCTGATCACTGCGCGGGCGAGCGGGTCAGAGGACGTGCAGGGCTGTGCACAGCCAGCGGCCCCGCCGGTGCTCCAGGCGTACCGCCATGGCCCAGCTGCGGCCACCAGGGCCGCTCACCACGGCGGCGGCCTCCACGGCTGCCTCGTGAGGTTCGCAGACCCGCAGCCGGGTGAGCCGCAGTGCCGGCCGGGTCGCCCGACGCCGCGCCGGACCGGCCCGCCCGGTGGCCCGAGCGAGTTCGGTGAGCAGGTCGGTCGCCCGGCCCGGGTCGAGCAGAGGGCGTACCTGAGCCGGCGAGCGGTAGCCGTTGACCACCTCAAGGCAGGTGCCGACGAAGCGGTGCGCGGCCCGGGTGGCCTCGGGCGCTGTCGTCGGGGGCAGGGGAGCGCCCGGGTGGTTGGCCGGATGCGCGGGCGTACGGCGTGGGGCCGTTCGGCGCACCGCGGGCCGGACCGGATCCGGTCGTGTCGAGGCGAAGAGGTCGAGGGCGAGCTGACCGTGGGTCGGCCCCGGCCAGTACGTCTCGTCCTGGTACGGCGGGTCGATGGGCGGGACGGGACGCAGGCGCACGGGTGGTCGGGAGACTCCGGGTCGACGCTCGCTCATCGCTGCCTCCCATGATCTTGCGTTTGCTTTCGTTTGCCTCCGACTCACTAGATTCTCGACCACAGAGTGGTCCCGGTCAATGACCCTCGCGGCGCATGGGCCGCGCACCCGCATGATCGACTCGGGATCGCGGATGTGGCGGTGTCCCGGCCGTTCGGACGGCACGACATCGGTGATCTGGAGTGGATCACCGAGCGGAGAGCCGGGCGTGGCTACTCGGGGTCGCGGTCGACGAGGGGGTTCTCGCGTACCCAGTCGGCGGTCTCGGCGTACTTCTGCGCGATGTACTCCTCTAGTCGCGCCCGCTCGACCCGCCACTGACCGCGCCCGCCGACCTTGATCGCCGGCAGCTCCCCGCTGCGGACCATGTGGTAGACCTGCGAGTCCGACACGTTCAGCTCGGCGGCCACGTCGGAGAGCAGCAGGAACCTCGGCTCCACAGGAACTCCCGGGGTTGACGTCGTTTGCCTCAGTTTGCCACCGACAGTGCTCACCGCCCAACGCTGCGGCGGCCATCGGTGGCGGACACACCGGCGGGAAACTTCCACCGGCCGGAGGCGAGGTGTATGACGGTCACGGCGTGCGGCATGATCTGCGCCCGTGCCGGCTACCGCCGGCACGGAATCGAGCGGGGAGACGACCGGTGACCGACGAGCTTGTCCGGGTGTACGTGCCGGCGACCGTACCCATGCTGGCCCGCCTGCGCGAGCAGGCGCTGACCGCCGACACCGCGCACGCGGTGACGCCCGCGCTGCGCGAGTGGTACGCCGAGGGCGACGAGGAGGAGTTGGAGTACGTCGCGTTCACCCGGGCCGCCCAGGACGCGCTGCACCTGCTCCGGGAGGATCCGGCCGCACCACGCCGCCGCGTGGTCGTCTCGGTCGACCTGTCGCCCGCCGCGCTCGGTCGTGGCGACGGCGAGCTGGGCTCGAGCCTGGTGACGTTGACCGACACCGTGCCGGTGGGGGCTGTCGCGGCGATCCATGTGGACGGCACGGATGCCGTCGAAGAGGTCGCCGCAGCGGCCGACGTGGTGGCCGAGGCCGCCGCCGGTGACCCGGACGCGCAGTTCACCGTCGACGGCGCCGAGGATCACGAACTTGAGTGGTACGACGTGACGGAGTTGGACATCCTGCTGCGCGCCGCCGGCTGAGCAGCCGGCACGCGTCTCAGCGGGCCGGGTCGGCGTCCGCCTCCCGGACCGCCGTGTCCGGCTCGTCCTCCTCGACGTCGTCGGCGGCGTTCGCGGTTGTCGTCGGCTCGGTGCCGGGTCGGCCGGTCGGGGTCGGCTCGTCGTCGATCTGTGCTGGGCCGAGCGTTCGGCCGAACGCGACGAGCGCGGTCAGCGCCCCCACGAACAGCACCCAGATGCCGTTGTCCACCCGCGAGGTGCCCAGCGACGTCTGCGCCACCGCGTCCGCCTCGCTGAGCGCGCTGGCCAGGTCGAGCAGTGAGCGACCGCCGATCCGGATGATCACTTCGGCGAGCAGCAGGAGCAGGCCCGGTCCGGCGCCTGCGAGCAGGTACGCCGGCCAGCGCAGCGCGCGCGTCTGCGGATCACGCCGCAGGGCTCGACGCCGCGCCCAGGTGAGGTAACCGAAGGCGAGTAGTCCGGCGACCAGGCCGCCGAGGAGCGACTCGGTGCGGGACACCCACTTGGCCGCGTCGACGAGCGACTGCTGGGTGTCGCCCGCGCCGAAGAGGTCGAACAGCGGGTCCCGGGCACGGCTGAATGCCACTACGAAGACCAGCGTGCCCAGCGCGGCGGTCACCACCGCACCGACCGCCGGGGCGGTCCGGGCGCCCGCGATCGCCCCGCCGATGATCGCGGCGGCCGCGGTGGTGCCGGCGATCACGTTGGTGGTCGAGGTGTCGAAGTAGGTGAGGTTGATCGCCACCGCGGCGAGCAGCCCGACCACCATCCCGGCCCCGATCGCGCCGACGAAACGCAGAGTGGCCCCGTCGCCGTACCGGCGGGACAGGAGGTTGCCGAAGGCCAGCGCGGTGGCCGCGCCGGCCACCAGCGCGGCGGAGATCACGCCGGGCAGGGCGAACGCGGACAGGCTGATCGCGGTGATGCCGGCCGCCGCCGAGGTGATGGCCTCCCGGGTCGACCAGAGCATGGCGGCCAACCAGCCGAGCGCCAGCAGCGCGAGGACCGCCGCTCCGGGCGCCGGGACGGGCCCGGCCGTCGGGGTGGTCGCGTCGACCTCCGGCTGGTCCGACTCCGCGGCTGAGTCGCGGCCGGGCTGCTTGGTCATCGTCTCCCCTTCGAGGCGCCAGGTCACCGACCATTCAGGGTACGCGGACCGCCGCGCCCCCCACCGAACGAGCCACACCCCCCGGGTACGTCGACCCGCCCCAGCCGAGCCCTCAGTACAAGTCGAGCCCTCAGTACAAGTCGAGCCCTCAGTACAAGTCGAGCCCTCAGTACAAGTCGAGCCCTCAGGACAAGTCGAGCGCCGTCGAACTGCCCCAGGGGCGGGACACGCTCGCAGCTCCGCAGGACGGGCGGCGCGTCGATTTCGCAGGACGGGCGGCACGTCGAGGCGTACCCCAGAAGGAGCCGCAATGGGCGCGCGGACGGCGACCAACGTCGGGGCTGGGGCGAGCGTCCCCGGCGGAGGGATCAAGCCTGACCGCCCGGAGCCGGGGACGCTCGCCCCAGCCCACCACCGCGACCGGTAACGGCCCGCCCCAGCCCCACCACGGCGAGCGGTAAGGAGAGAAAGGGCAGGGCGGTCCTTCGCGATCGAGTGACGGCGGCGGCAGGGCCAGCACCTACGCGTGAAACAATCGCGGGAGGTCCCGCCGCTGCTCGGCTACCCCGCGCGGCGTCCGGTGTCCGACTATCCGGTCGGTGCCCGCGGGTCCGGTTTCGCCACCGCTGTCGAGATCGCCAGGAGCCTTGATGGATGCCGTGTTCTCCGTTCCCGAGCCGCGCAACGAGCCGGTCCGCAACTACGAGCCGGGCAGCGCAGACCGGGAGCGGTTGCAGCGGCGGCTGACCGAGCTGGCCGCCGAGCGCATCGACCTGCCGATGACCATCGGCGGGGAGCAGCGGATGGCGGCGGGCGACCCGATCAACGTGGTGCAGCCGCACAAGCACGCGCACGTGCTGGGCGTGACCGCGCACGCCTCGCACGACGACGCCCGGGCCGCGATCAAGGCGGCCAAGGACGCCGCGCCGATGTGGCGGGCGTTGCCGTTCGAGGAGCGCGCCGCGATCTTCCTGCGCGCCGCCGAACTGCTCGCCGGCCCCTGGCGGGACACCCTCAACGCCGCCACCATGCTCGGCCAGTCGAAGACCGCGATCCAGGCGGAGATCGACTCGGCCTGCGAGTTCATCGACTTCCTGCGCTTCAACGTGCACTTCGCGCGGCGTCTGCTCGAGGAGCAGCCGGCGTCGTCGCCCGGCGTGTGGAACCGCTTCGACCACCGGCCCCTGGAGGGCTTCGTCTACGCGGTCACCCCGTTCAACTTCACCGCCATCGCCGGCAACCTGCCTTCCGCGCCGGCGCTGCTGGGTAACACCGTGATCTGGAAGCCGGGCCCGACCCAGCAGTTCGCCGCGCACTTCACCATGCGGCTCTTCGAGGCCGCCGGCCTGCCACCCGGCGTTATCAACATGGTGACCGGCCGGGGCGAGGAGGTGTCCGATGTCGTGCTCGCCGACCCGGACCTGGCCGGTATCCACTTCACCGGTTCGACGAAGGTGTTCCAGCACCTGTGGAAGACCGTCGGCGACAACATCGCGCGCTACCGGGGCTACCCGCGGTTGGTCGGCGAGACCGGCGGCAAGGACTTCGTGGTCGCGCACACCAGCGCCGACGTGGACGCCCTGCACACCGCGCTGATCCGCGGCGCGTACGAGTACCAGGGCCAGAAGTGCTCGGCCGCCTCGCGGGCGTACGTGCCGCGCTCGATCTGGGAAGGTGGCCTGCGCGACCGTCTGGCCGCGACCGCCGACTCGCTGACCTACGGCGACGTGGCCGACTTCGGCAACTTCGGCGGCGCGGTGATCGACGACAAGGCGTTCGCCCGGCACACCGCGGCGCTGGAGCTGATCAACGGCGACGACAGCTGCCGGGTGCTGGCCGGTGGCACGGCGGACGACTCGGTCGGCTACTTCGTCCGGCCGACGCTCTTCGAGTGCTCCGACGCCGCGCACGAGACGTTCACCACCGAGTACTTCGGGCCGATCCTCGGCGTCCACGTGTTCGACGACGCCCGCTTCGACGAGGTTGTCGCGCAGGCCGAGTCGATCGCCCCGTACGCGCTGACCGGGTCGGTGTTCGCCACCGACCGCCGGGTCGTCGACGCGGTCGGCGAGCGCATGCGGTACGCGGCCGGCAACTTCTACATCAACGACAAGCCGACCGGCGCGGTCGTCGGGCAGCAGCCCTTCGGTGGGGCCCGTGCCAGCGGCACCAACGACAAGGCGGGCTCCTGGCTCAACCTGGTCCGCTGGGTGTCGCCGCGCACGATCAAGGAGACTTTCGTTCCGCCGACCGACCACACGTACCCCCACATGGGCTGACCTGCGGCGATCCGCCGGCGGCGTGCGTAGCGCCGCCGGCGGTCGGCCGAGGGCGGCAATCCATCGATAGTCCTCAACGGACAGTCTGTCGCCGACAGTGCACTTAGGAAGTCCTTCTTGGGTGGCAAACCGCCAAATCCTGGACGCCGGCAGCGCAAAGTGGCAGCGTAACGGGCATGGCGGAATCCGGAGTCAACCCCACGGCGGCGGCCCTTCTCGGGCTGCTCCACGAGGGTCCCATGACAGGCGGCCAGTTGATGGCCGCCGCAGAGCGCCGGCTGGCGCCCTACTGGTCGATGACCCGTAGTCAGGTCTACCGCGAGTTGCCGGTCCTGGCCGAGCGGGGCTACGTACGGCTCGGCAAGCCGGGCCCCCGAATGAGTCAGCCGTACGCGCTCACCGCCAGCGGGAAACGGACGTTCACCCGCTGGCTGGCGGAGAACCCGGGGCGGGACACGATCCGCAACCCGATAGCGCTCCGGATGGCCTTCGGCAACCTCCACTCGTCCAGCCAGCTCAAGAGCCTGTACGCCTCGGCCAACGAGTACCACACCGAGGCCCTCGCCCAGGTGCGGGAGCAGGTCAAGAACGCCAAACGGGACGGCGAGACGTACGACGCCAGCGCGCTGGAGTTCGCCGTTGCCTACCATCGGGCGGCCCTGTCCTGGCTGAAGTCCGCCCCCGCCGGGTGATCGCCGGCGGGTTCGCGGACACGGAACGGGCTGCGACTTCCACGACGCGGAGTTTATTTGGCGCGGACCTGCGGGGCTCGCAAGCTCACTCCTCGTCCGCGCGAAGCTTATTTGGCGCGGACCTGCGGGGCTCGCAAGCTCACTCCTCGTCCGCGCGGAGCTTATTTGGCGCGGACCTGCGGGGCTCGCAAGCTCACTCCTCGTCCGCGCAGTACGCTTGTCTGTCGTGACCGCTGCCGATTACGCCGAACAGCTCAAGGAACTCGACGCGACCCTGCGCAACATCGAGGCCGTCCTCAATCTGGACCGGCTGCACGAGGACAAGGCCCGCTTGGAGCAGGAGGCGTCCGCCCCCGACCTGTGGGACGACCAGGCCAAGGCTCAGCAGGTGACCTCGCAGCTGTCGTACGTCAATGGCGAGATCAGCAAGCTGGGCAGCCTGCGCTCGCAGCTCGACGACGCCCGGGTGCTGCTGGAGCTTGCCGAGGCCGAGTCCGACCCGGGTGTGCTGACCGAGGTCGAGGTGGAGATCACCGGGCTGACCAAGGCCATCCAGGAGATGGAGGTCCGCACCCTGCTCTCCGGCGAGTACGACTCCCGGGAGGCGCTGGTCGCCATCCGCGCCGGCGCGGGCGGTGTGGACGCGGCGGACTTCGCCGAGATGCTGCTGCGGATGTACCTGCGCTGGGCCGAGCGGCACGGCTACCCGACGGAGGTCTACGAGACCTCGTACGCCGAGGAGGCGGGCCTGAAGTCGGCCACCTTCGCCGTCAAGGTGCCCTACGCCTACGGCACGCTCAGCGTCGAGTCGGGCACCCACCGGCTGGTCCGGATCAGCCCGTTCGACAACCAGGGCCGCCGGCAGACCAGCTTCGCGGGCGTCGAGGTGCTGCCGGTCACCGAGCAGACCGACCACATCGACATCCCGGAGAACGAGGTCCGGACCGACGTCTACCGCTCGTCGGGCCCGGGTGGGCAGAGCGTCAACACCACCGACTCGGCGGTCCGACTCACCCACATCCCCACCGGCATCGTGGTGACCTGCCAGAACGAAAAGTCCCAGCTGCAGAACAAGGCTTCCGCACTGCGAGTCCTCCAGGCTCGGCTGCTGGAGCGCAAGCGTCAGGAGGAGCAGGCCAAGCTGGAGGGCCTCAAGGAGAACGCCGCCGGCTCGTGGGGCGACCAGATGCGCTCGTACGTCCTGCACCCGTATCAGATGGTGAAGGATCTCCGAACCGAGCAGGAGACCGGCAATCCGAGCGCCGTCTTCGACGGCGAACTGGACGGTTTCATCGAGGCGGGTATCCGTTGGCGTAAGCAGCGGCAGCTCGCCAGCGACAGTGCGTAACGATGCGTGGGCGGAGCGCGTCATCGATCTCCAGGTGAGAGCCTGATTCGACGACGCGCGCCCCATCTGCGGGGCGTGGGGCTTGGCTCAGTTGTTACACCGCGTAGACTCACCACCCGTGATTCAGCTTGAGCAAGTGACGAAGACGTACCCGAAGGCGTCCCGGCCTTCGCTCGACAACGTGTCCGTCTCGATCGAGAAGGGCGAGTTCGTCTTCTTCATCGGTCCATCCGGCTCCGGCAAGTCCACGATCATCAAGATGCTGCTGCACGAGGTGACCCCCAACAAGGGACGCGTCATCGTCAACAGCAAGGACGTCACGTCGATGCGCTCCTGGAAGCGACCCCACTTCCGGCGTTCGATCGGCTGTGTCTTCCAGGACTTCCGGCTGTTGCCGAACCGCACCGCCTACGAGAACGTGGCGTTCGCTCTCGAGGTGATCGGCAAGACCAAGGCGGTTGCCCGCCGGGTCGTGCCGGAGGTGCTGGAGCTGGTGGGGCTCGGTGGCAAGGAGCATCGCTATCCGCACGAGCTCTCCGGTGGTGAGCAGCAGCGGGTCGCCGTCGCCCGGGCGTTCGTGAACCGTCCGCTGATCCTGCTGGCGGACGAGCCGACCGGAAACCTGGACCCGGACACCTCGATCGAGATCATGCGTCTGCTGGACCGGATCAACCGCACCGGCACGACCGTCGTGATGGTCACGCACGACTCCAACATCGTGAACCAGATGCGCCGCCGCGTCATCGAGATCGAGAGCGGCCGCATCGTGCGTGACCAGGCCCGCGGCGTCTACGGGTGAGCCGGCGCTCACCCCTTACGCAGCCTGACGACGAACACCTCATGCCGGAGACCCGGAGGAAATCCCGATGCGCGTGAAATACGTCCTGTCCGAGGTACTGGTCGGACTGTGGCGCAACGTGACCATGACTGTCGCGATGATCATCACGATGGCGGTCTCGCTGACCATGCTCGGTGCCAGCGGTCTGATGTACCGCCAGGTTGACGACATGAAGGACCTCTACTACAAGAACATCGAGGTCTCGATCTTCCTGACCCAGGAGGTGAGCGAGCAGCAGCGCACCGACCTGAACGACAAGCTGAAGAACGACCCCCTGGTCAAGGACGTCATCTACGTCAACAAGGACGAGGCGTACAAGAAGTTCCAGGAGATGTACCAGGACGCGCCGGACCTGGTGAACGCGGTCAAGCCGGATCAGCTTCCGGAGTCGTTCCGGCTCAAGCTGAAGAACCCGGAGCAGTACAAGAACATCTACGACCAGTACAAGGAGACCGAGGGTGTCGACGAGATCGTCGACCAGAGCCGGCTCCTGGACAAGATCTTCGACGTCCTCACCGCGATCCAGAACATCGCTCTGGCCGCCGCGATCGTGATGGCCATCGCCGCGCTGCTCCTGGTGGCCAACACCATCCAGGTCGCCGCGTACAGCAAGCGGCGCGAGGTGGCGGTCATGAAGCTGGTTGGCGCGTCCAACTGGTTCATCCAGGCGCCGTTCGTGCTGGAGGCCGTGGTGGCCGGTCTGATCGGCGCACTGCTCGGCCTGGTGGCCCTGGTGGCAGCGAAATATCTGCTCTTCGACGGGTCACTCAAGGCGTTGCAGGGTCTGCTGTCGCCGATCAGCTGGGGCGACATCCTGGTCATCTTCCCGCTGATGGCCTTCGTCGGTGGTCTGGTCAGCGCCGCCACCGCCTGGATCACCCTGCGCTTCTACCTGCGGGTCTAGTCGGGTTCGTCCTCTGACAAGGACCCTCCCGTGGCCGGAAATAAACGGCAGGGGAGGGTCCTTGTTACTCCGGTAGCATGATCGGTTGTCCGGCCGGGGTGACTCCGCAGCCGGACGAACCAGGGAAGGGGGTGGCGCCGATGCCACGGGAAAAGGGGCGCAAGGTGGTCGCCTCCAACAAGAAGGCGCGCCACGACTACTCGATCCTCGACACGTACGAGGCGGGCATGGCGCTGACCGGCACCGAGGTCAAGTCGCTGCGGGCCGGGCGGGCATCGCTTGTCGACGCGTTCGCCCAGGAGCGCGACGGCGAGCTGTACTTGCATGCGATGCACATCCCGGAGTACACCCAGGGCACCTGGACCAACCACGAGCCCCGGCGTACCCGCAAGCTGCTGCTCAACCGTGGTGAGATCGACAAGCTGGTCGGCAAGACCCGCGAGGGCGGTCTGACCATCGTCCCGTTGCAGGTCTACTTTTCCGACGGCTGGGCCAAGGTGGAGATCGCCCTGGCCAAGGGCAAGAAGTCGTACGACAAGCGCCAGGACCTCGCCAAGCGCGACGCGGACCGGGAGATCGCCCGGGTGTCCGGTCGGCGCGGCAAGGGGATGACCGACTGATTCATCCCGTTTGTCCGGGTCGGTGTGCCGGACCGGGCCTCGGGATGAAAGCCGTTGCGGCAGGCGTTAGTCTTGTCAGTGCCACCACATCGGTGGCCTGTCGAGGGGGTGACTGGTTTCGACTTCGTACGCAGCGACAGGGGAAGCGAGCCGAGGAAGCCGACGTCGTCTCGAGAATCGGTCGTCGGAAACTTATAAGCGCCAAGAACAATCGCGCTGACTTCGCTCTCGCCGCCTGAGGCGAGTAGCTAAGTCTGTCGGCCTGGGAACGCCTTCGTCCCAGTAGCCGGCATCAGCTAGAAGGCTGGCCAATCGGACCCGGTCGCGGGGTCCGTGCGGCGAGATCAATCAGCGACTGGGCCCGTCACACCAACTTGCTCGCGTGAGCGGTGGGGCCGAGTAGAGGCACAGCGAGCTGCGCTCGGAGAAGCCCTGACAAACCGGCGAAGGACCCGGGTTCGATTCCCGGCACCTCCACCACCTCGAAACGATGCGCCCCGGCCCACCGGCCGGGGCGCATCGTCGTATGTGACGAGTGGGGCGTTGCCGCCTACGCTGCGGCTGTGGCGAACCAGGGACTGCGTCTGTCGGTCGGCGCGTCAGCCGGTCAACGCACGCTCGCGGTGGTGACGGGGGTGCTCGTCGCGGCGGTCGGTGCGGCATTCGTGCTGGGGCCCGTGATCGCCGGCGGGCTGCTGCGTCGCCTCACCGGCCCCGGGGATGGGTTCGCCACCTATGAGGAGGCCCGTGATCTGCCGCCCGGCATGCTGCCGCCCGCGCTGCGGAAGTCCGGAGGCGGGTCGGGGCGGGGACTGTTCCTCGGGCTGTGTGGGCTCCCGTTCGTCCTGCTCGGTGTCTACCTGGTGCTGCGGGTGCTGCGGACGGCCGCGTGGTTGGACGGGAGCCGGGTGCACGTGCGAGGTGCGCTGCGCAGCCGAACCGTCGATCTCGCCAACGTACGCGTCGACCCCGGGTCGTACCGCGACCCGGACGGCCGTGGTGGTCCTTCTGCCATCGTCGTCACCGATCGGGTCGGCGGGCAGCGGGCTACGATCCCGCTTCGGGGCATGGGTCTGCCGGTTCTGCCGCCGTCCGAGCTGCGCGCGCTGGCTGACGCGTTCGTCGCGGGTGGGCCCGAGGCTGCACCCGACGCTCGCGCCGTCGCCGCCCACCTGCGCCGACTGGCGGACGCCTGAGCTGGTAGCGGCGCGGTGCGGGAGGCGTACCAGATGGATCTGGGTGGCGGGACCTGAGCCGACACCGGAACCGACGCCGCGGCGGCACCGTCGAACCCGGCATGCGTCGACCGGTCCTGCTGCTCGTCCTGCCCCTGCTGTCCATGGTGTCCTGCGCCGCGCCCGGCGCCGACCCCGCCCCCGGTCGCGGTCCCACCACGTCGGCCAATCGTGCGTTCGACGACCGGGCCGCCGCCGTCGCCGCGGCCTGGCGGCCCGGTCCCGGCTGGCGTGACGGGTACGTCCCGCTCCAGGCGCCGACCGTGCTCACCGGCGATCCGCGTTTCACCCCGGACACCGAGACGGCCTTCCGGTCCGGCTGGTACCGCGCGCAGGTCGCCATTCCGTCGACCGGTGTCAGCGGCGAGATCCGTTTCCCGGACGGTCGGTTGACCCTGCCGCTCATCAGCGCCGCCGAGGCGTACCGGCAGCTCGCCCAGGGCGACCCGCTGCCGTGCCCGGGTCGGCCGAAGCGGCCCGGACTGCCGACCCCCGGCGGTCCCACGGTCGAGCCTGGGCCGGACGGTTGGGCCACCAGCACGACGCAGACGGCCTGCCTCCCGCTGACCGTCACCGGGGTGACCCTCGGCACCGTGCCCGTCCGTACGAGTCGGGGCGAGGCGCAGGTACCGGCGTGGCTGTTCACGGTGGAGGAGTTGGCCACCCCGGTGGCCCAGCTCGCCGTCGCGCCGACGGCGGTCACCCCGGTTCCCTCGGTGTCCCCACCGACGCAGCCGCCACCGGACGGCGTGGTCGCCGCACAGGACCTCGTGGCGGTGGACGGCGCACGACTGACCGTCCACCTGGGCGTCGGCTCCTGTGACACGGGCATCACCCCGCTGGTGTCGGAACGGCCGGACGTGGTGGTGGTCGGCGGCACGGTCACCCGGTCGACCGGCGTCTGCAACGCCATGCTCAAGCTTCAACCGGTCACCGTCACCCTGGACGCGCCGCTGGGGGCACGGCCCGTGCTGGACGTCGTCAACGGCACCCTGCTGACGATCGCCCCACGGTGACGGCCCCGTACGCCGGTCAGAGGATCGTGGGCACGTCGGTGCTGATCGGCACCGGCAGCACGGTGGGACCTCCGGCGCGCAGCCCGGCCGCGAGGGCCGCGCCGAACTCGTCGGGGGTGCGCACCACCTCGGTGGCGCAGCCGTAGCCGGCCGCGATCGCCGTGACGTCCAAGCCCGGCAGGTCCAGCCCGGGTACCCCCGGAGTGTCCTTCAGCTCGGCGAACGCCTTGAGGATCGCGTACTGCTGATTGATCGGGACGACGACCACGACGGGCAGGGACAGGCGTGCGGCGGTCCAGAGCGCCTGTACGGAGTAGTGGAACGAGCCGTCGCCGATCACCGCGACCACCGGCCGGCCGCGCCCGGTATCCCGCTCGGCCAGGGCCACGCCGATCGCGGCCGGCAGGCCGTAGCCGAGGCCGCCGCTGGCCATCGTGAAGTACGACGCCGGTCGGGTGATGCGCAGATTGCGGCGCAGCGCGGCCAGGTTGGACGGTGACTCCTGGACCAGCACGCCGTCGGCCGGCCAGTGCGCCGCCAGCGCGGCGAACATCGCGTCGGCGCTCAGCGGCACGGTGACCTCCGGTGGCGGCGGGACGGCCCGGGGCGCCGGCGGCTGTCGGCTGGCGGCCGGAAGCAGGTCGAGCAGGGCGGTGAGGGCCAGTCCGGGGTCGCCGAGCAGGCTGTCCCCGACCGGGGCTCGGGCGGCCTCGTCCGGGTCGTCCGTGACGTGCAGCAGCCGGGCGCCCTCCGGCAGGTGGTTGCCCGGCACGTGCGGGTAGTAGCGGAACACCGGGGCGCCGACGACCAGGACGGTGTCGTGCCCGTGCAGCGCCTCGGCGAGCGGCCCGATGGCGAACGGCAGGACCCCCCGGAACTGTGGGTGGTCCTCCGGGAAGACGGCCCGCTCCGGTGCCGGTGCCGACCAGACCGGTGCGGCAAGTCGTTCGGCCAGCGCGACGGCCGCCGGCCAACTGCCGGAGCGGTCCACGCCGGGGCCGAACACCAGGACCGGGTCGCGGCTGTCGGCCAGCACCCGGGCGAACATCTCCAACCGCTGCGGGTCCGGCCCGAAGCGGGTCGCCACCGAGCGCGGCGCGGGGGGCGTCTCGGCGGGTTTGGCCCAGTCGTCCATCGGCAGGGAGAGGAAGACCGGTCCGACCGGGGGCTGTACGGCGGTCGCGTACGCTCGCAGCAGCGTCGCCGGGATGTCCTGCGCGCGGACCGGCTCGTAGCTCCACTTGACGTACGGCTCGGGCAGCTCGACGGCCCGTCGGTTGGTCAGCCGGGGCTCCAGCAGCAGCATCTCCCGGGTCTGCTGACCGGCGGTGACGATCAGTGGCGTCTTGTTGTGCCAGGCGGTCACCAGGTTGCCCATCCCGTTGCCCATGCCCGGCGCGGTGTGCAGGTTGACGTGCGCAGGCCTGCCGGCGGCCTGGGCGTACCCGTCGGCCATCGCCACGGCCGTGGCCTCGTGCAGGGCGTGGACGTAGTGGAAGTCGGCCGGGAAGTCCCGCAGGAACGGCTCCTCGGTGGAGCCAGGGTTGCCGAAGACGGTGGTCATGCCCAGGGTGCGGAGCACGTCGTACGTCGCGTCCCGGACCGTTGCCATCGTCGCCTGCCTCCGCTCGCGCGCAGGGGCGACCGTGGCCGCCCTCCCGATCAGCCGAATCTATCGGGATGTGACAGACCTTTCGGGCTTTTCCGGCGTCCGGGGAGGTCGTCCGGGAGCGCTCAGGGGAGCGCGAAGGGCAGTTTGATGCCGTCCAACGCCCGACCACACGCGCAGTCCTGCTCGGCGGGGAGCGCGGCCAACGCGTCCAGCAGCACGTCCCGCAGTCGGTCGGTGTTGGCCGCGAACACCCGGAACACCTCGTCCTGGGTCACCGTCTCGCCCGCCTGCACCCCGGCGTCCAGGTCGGTGATCAGCGCGATGGAGGAGTAACAGAGCGCCATCTCCCGGGCGAGCACCGCCTCCGGGTGGCCAGTCATGTTCACGACAGTGCCGCCGATCGACGCGTACCAGCGGGATTCGGCACGGGTGGAGAACCGAGGGCCCTCGACCACCACCACGGTCCCGCCGTCCACCGCCGTGACGTCCCGCCCGGCCGCCGCGGTGAGCAGGGCGTGGCGGCCCTTCGGGCAGTACGGGTCGGCGAACGGCACGTGCACCGCGCCCTCGTCGTAGTAGGTCTGCACCCGTCCGCTGGTGCGGTCGACGAGCTGGTCCGGCACCACGAACGTGCCCGGGCCCAGCTCCGGGCGTAGCCCGCCGACCGCGCACGGCGCCAACACCTGGCGTACGCCGAGCGAGCGCAGCGCCCACAGGTTGGCCCGGTACGGGATCCGGTGTGGCGGATACCGGTGGTCGGAACCGTGCCGGGGCAGGAACGCGACCCGTCGCCCGGCCACCTCCGCGATGGTCACCGCGTCCGACGGTGGGCCGTAAGGGGTGCCCAGCTCATGGGGGGTGCCGTCAAGGAGCGCATACAGCCCCGAGCCGCCGATCACCGCGAGGTCCGCTGTCGGTGCCATGGAACCTCCGTCGCAACTGTCCGATCACCCGCCGCTCAGACCTTAGCCAGCGCCCGGGACGCAGGCTATGGTGCCAGGCATGGCGTTGACAGCGCGCTGACACCGATGCACCGTGCGGAGGCGGCGGATGACGGAACCCGGGTGCGGGCTCACGGCTGACGGGTAGGTGGGATGCAGGGAGAGGGCCAGGCGATCGGCGGACGAGCGATGGAGGCGATGACCGGGCGACTGCTGGTCGCGACTCCGGCGCTCAAGGACCCGAACTTCGACCGTACTGTGGTGCTGCTGGTCGCCCACGAGCCGGGAGGCGCGCTCGGCGTCGTCCTGAACCGGGCGACCGAGGTGCCGGTGGCCGAGGTGCTGGGCGACTGGAGCGACCTGGCTCGCCACCCGGCGGTGCTCTTCGAGGGCGGCCCGGTGCAACCCGACTCGGCGATCTGCCTGGCCCGGATGCGGCAACCGCTACGGCGACTCAAGGGCTTCCACCAGGTGTCCGGCGCGGTCGGCACGATCGACCTCTCCGTCGACCCGGAGAAGCTGCGGGAGAGCATCGGAGGCATCCGGGTGTTCGCCGGCTACTCCGGCTGGGGCAGCGGCCAGTTGGAGCAGGAGATCGCCGACGGGTCCTGGTTCGTGCTGGATGCCCTGCCCGGCGACGCCTTCGTCGACCGCCCTGACGACCTGTGGCCGATGGTGCTGCGCCGGCAGGGCGGGATGATGGCCGCCGTCGCCCACTTCCCGCCGGACGTGGCGCTGAACTGACCCGGCCGGGTGGGGACCCCGCGAGATGACCATGCGGGCGGGTCTGTGTATAGTTTCCCAGTGCCCGGGCGACCGGGACGACAGCAAGGGGCCGTGGCGCAGCTGGTAGCGCACCACACTGGCAGTGTGGGGGTCAGGGGTTCGAGTCCCCTCGGCTCCACCCTTGTTTGTGCAGCTCAGCGGCTTGGTCGGGAATACCGATCGGGCCGCTGAGCTGTTTCGCGTGGTACCTCTCGCCCGATCGAGGCGGTCCGGGGAGTCTGCGGCGGAACTGTCGGTAGCCGGACGATGAAGGTCGCCCCGGCACCGGGCCGGCTGTCGGTGGAGATCGTCCCGCCGTGGCTGGTGACCACCTCCTTCACCAGGGCCAGGCCCAGACCGAAGCGGCGGTCCGCCGCCCCGGCGCCGCGGTGGAAGCGGTCGAAGAGGTGTGGCGCGTCGGCGGGGTCGAAGCCGGCTCCGCTGTCCATGACCACCAGGTCCGCGCCCCGGCGCGAGGTGTGCAGGGCGACGTCGATGCGACCGCCGGTCGGGGTGTGGGTGAGGGCGTTGGCGAGCAGCTCGCCGACCACGCGGCGCAGGGCCGAGGCGATGCCGCAGACGAGAACCGGGGTGTCCGGGACGGTCATGTGCAGCTGGACGCCCTGCTCCGCGGCGCGGTCGGCCTCGCAGTCGACGGCCTGGGCGGTGAGGAGGGCCAGGTTGACGGGCTCGGAGGGGTGCCGGCCGACCGGGGTGGCGGCGAGGCGGGCAGAGAGCAGGAGCTCGTCGACGATCTCACCGAGCCGGCCGGTGGTCTCGATCAGGCGGTCGTAGTCGGCGCGGTCGGCGCCGGCGCGGCGGGCCAGGATCTGGGCGCGGGTGTGTACCTGGGCGATGGGGGTGCGCAACTCGTGGCTGGCGTCGGCGACGAACCGGCGTTGCCGGCCGAGCGCCTCGGCGAGCGGTGCCACGGCTCGGCGGCCCACGGCGATGCCCGTGAGCGCTGCCGCGGCGAGGCCGACGATCGCGGCGAGGAGGAAGGCGGCGAGCAGGTGACGCCGGTCGGAGATCTGGAAACGCGCGTCGAACACCGCTTGCACGACTCCCGTGCCACGGGGCTGGGTGCGGACGTAGTAGGTCGTGCCGTTGCGGTCGACTTTGTCGCTGTGGACCTGGCCGTCGAGGGCCGCCGCGTCGATGGCGGACCGCAGGGGGAAGCCCGGCGGGGGTGGGTTCCGGCCCAGGTCGATGCGGCCGCCGTCGGACAGGACGATCCAGCTGCAGGCCGGCGGTCCGTTGATGGTGCCGTGGACCACGCCGTAGCTGAGCTCGCGTTCGATCTGTTCCTGCTGGTTGTGCAGCAGAGCGACGTACGAGATGGCGGCGCCCAGGGCGAGCAGCCCCGTCATCGTGAGTCCGACGAGCAGGCTGACCCGAGCCCTGGCCCGGCGCAGCATGGTGTCCTCGAAACTCACAGGGTCCCCAGCTTGTAGCCGAGACCGTGGACGGTCCGGATCACCGAGCGGCCGAGTTTCCGACGCAGGTAGTAGACGTACGTGTCGACCAGGGACGCCGCGGCCGCCTCGTCGAAGACCCGGCTGCGCAGCTCGGAGCGGGAGTGGACGGTGAGCGGCCGGGCGGCGAGCACCCGGAGCAGCTCGAACTCGCGTGCGGAGAGGGCGATCCGGGTGCCGTCGGGCAGGACGGCGTCGCGCGCGGAGAGGTCGAGCTGGCCCGCCCCGAATCGCAGCACCTCGGTGGAGTCGGTGCTGCGACGGCAGAGTGCCCGGATGCGGGCGCTCAGCTCGTCCAGGTCGAAGGGCTTCGTGAGGTAGTCGTCGGCGCCCGCGTCGAGGCCGGCGACCCGGTCCTCGACGGTGCCGAGCGCGGTCAGCAGCAGCGCCCGGGCGGCCACCGCCCGGGAGCGCAGCCGCACGACCAGGTCCAGCCCGTCGAGGGCGGGTAGGCGTCGGTCGATCACCATCACGTCGTACGGCCGGGTGAGCCCCAGGTGCAGGCCGCGCTGGCCGTCGGGGGCCTGGTCGACGACGTATCCCTCGCCGGTCAGCGTCTCGGCCACCATCCCGCGTAGCTCCGAGTCGTCCTCGACGAGCAGGAGTCGATTCATGTATAGATACTGACACCGACAGATCGAGATGTCTCTATGTCTCGGAAAACTTGTCGTCGCAAACAACAATCTACGGGGTTCCGGCGGTCACGAGCGAGGGCGCAGCGGCGCTGGTGCGGGCCTCGCGCCGCTCGATCCAGCTCAGCAGCGGTGTCGTCATCAGCGTCGTGATGAGCGCGACCAGCACCAACACCGTGAAGAGCGACGGGTTGACGATGCCCGCCTCCAGACCCACGTTGAGCGCGATCAGCTGCATCAGGCCACGGGCGTTCATCAGGGCGCCGATGCGCAGAGCGACCCCGTTCGGCTCACCGCGCATGCGGGCCGCGGCCCAGCAGGCCCCGTACTTGCCGGCGATCGCCACGGCCACACACGCGGCGGCGAATCCGAGGACAGCGGGATTGCCCAGCAGCGCGAACTCGGTGCGCAGACCGGAGTAGGTGAAGAACAGCGGCAGGAACACCGTCGCGGCGATCGGCGACAGCGTGTCGACCACCTTGTCGGTCTGCTCGGAGCGCGGCATCACCACGCCGACCGCGAAGGCGCCGAAGACCGCGTAGAGCCCGATCTCATCGGTGTACCAGGCGACCAGAAAGAGCAGCGCCACCGTGCCGAGCAGCCGCGCGCGGTCCCCCGGGAACCCCATCACGTAGCTGGTCACCCGCCGCCCGCCCAGCCACAGCGCCACCCCGAACAGCACCGCGCCACCCGCGGTGACCAGGGCCGGGCCGGCTTCGCCCGAGGCGAACGCCAGCACCACCGCCAGCATGATCCACGCGACCATGTCGTCGATCGCGCCGCTGGCCAGGGCGAGCATCCCATGGCGGGTACCGGTCTGGCCGCGCTCGGTGATTATCCGGGCAAGCATCGGAAAGGCGGTGATCGCCAGTGCCACGCCGACGAACGCGGCGGACACACCCAGCGACACGTCGTCCGCACGGATCGGTACGAAGCCCGCCACGCCCAGGACCAGCAGGATGCCCAGCACCAGCGGCGCGGTGACACCCGCGAGCGACACCGCTCCCGCCGTGCCGGCGAGATTGTTCAGCCGGTGCGAGGTGAAGGCGTACCCGGCCTGGAACATGAACAGCACCAGGCCGACCTGGCCGACCACGTACAGGATCGGCAGCAGCGGCGCGGGAAAGAGCGCGGCCTGCGCGCCCGGCCAGAGCAGGCCGAGCAGCGACGGGCCGAGCAGCACCCCGGCGAGCATCTCGCTCACGACGGCGGGCTGGCCCACCTTGCCGAGGAGCCAGGCGACCAGCTTGCAGAAGAGCAGGATGACCGCGACCGCGATGAAGAACCGCGGGGCGAGTTGAGTGGGCGTCACGAGCCGACCTCCTTGAAGAATCGGGTGCACAATTTCTGTCGTCGGGCGTCGACGACCATCCACGTCCCGCAGACCAGCTGCTTCACCGAGCGGCCCACGTCGAAGAGGCGGTCGCGCTGCCGCATCAGGGCGAGCCGGTTGCGGCCGGGCCCCGGGAGGCCCCGGGGCGTCAGGTACGCGGGACCGCGACTGGGCAGCGAACGGGTGTGCGCTGCCGAAGACGCGACCGAGAAGCGCCGCAGCACCTCCCGGGTCGCCGCGCGGAGCTGGACCGGTGCCGAGCCGCGCGCTGGACAGGCCCGGTTGGCGGTGACGCCGTACGGGATGAAGTGCGCGTCCTGCCGTCGCAACGACAGCCAGCGGTCCGGGTCGAACTCGTCGTCGGCGGCGGGACCGGTGCGCTGGTAGGCCCGGTAGTTGAAGAGCAGCACCGATCCGGTTCGCAGGACGTGGTCTCCCACGGTGATCGGTCCGGAGGTGATCCGGTGCGCGATGCCGAACAGCGGGTACACGCGGAGCGTCTCGTCGATGATCCGATCGAGGGAATCGTCCGAGGTGTCCTCGACGGACTGGGCGCACAGCAGGATGTGTGTCATGGCCTCCGACATCTGCACCACTGCCGTGTTGAAGAAGGCGCCCTGGAGGTACCAGGCGGTCTCCAGAGCGGTGAAGGGCGGCGGCAGCACGACCGGGCACGTCCCCGCGTCGATTCGGTCCAGCAGGTAGCGCGTCAGCCGATCCCGCCGGGACATGTGCCGCAGACTCATTCCCTTCAGCGCCGTGACCACGTCGTCCGCGTTCGCCACGATGAGGTCCCGCACCTCGCGCGGGCAGGATGCGCCGAACACCAGCTCGTACGAGACTTCGGCCCAGATCGGCATCATCAGGTCCCGGAGCCGCACGTGACTGGTCCGGCCGGTCGGGAGCGCGTCGAGGATCCGTCGGGTCGCGGCCGTCGCCAGCTCGTCGGAGCGCGGGTGAGGGATGGCCAGCACCTGACGGGTCGTCCGCGCGACCGTCTTGTACCGCTCGCCGGGCTCCAGGTGCTCCTGATGCATCTGTGGACCGGGAGCGAGCCAGTACCAGAAGAGGTCCGACAGGGCCGCCCCGCGGCTGCGCCCGTCGGCGGCCGGGTGGCTGTAGACCCGCTCGAAGTCCTCCAGCCCCACCAGCGGCCCGGGCACCGCGATGCCCTCGCTCCCGTTGACCCACTCGAAGATCCACTCCCGGAGGTCGACCACGGCCTTCACCGGGTCACCACCACGTCGGGCGTCAGGTCGGCCGGTCGCCGCGCTCCGGCCAGGGCGAGGGCATGATCCAGCTCGCCGGTGAGTCGTTCGAGCACCTGCCGTACGCCCACCGCCCCGGCCGCCGCGAGCCCTCGCACCACCGGCCGCCCCACCAGCACCGCCCGCGCCCCGAGCGCCAGCGCGATCACCACATCGGTGCCGCCGCGCACACCCCCGTCGAGCAGCACCGGGAGCTGCCCCTGCACGGCTGCCACCACCGCGGGTAGCGCGTCGAGCGTGGGGACCGTCCCGTCGAGCTGTCGTCCGCCGTGGTTGGACACGATCACACCGGCGGCACCGTGCTGGACCGCGAGGCGGGCGTCCGCGGGATGCAGGATTCCTTTGAGCAGGATCGGTAGTCCCGTGACACCGCGCAGCCACCCGATCCGGTCCCACCCCGCCGTCGCGTCCATCGCGATCGAACGCACCCGGCCGGTTGCGTCGCGCATGTTCTCGCAGGCGTAGCCGGGCGGCAGGTCCGTGAAGCCGTTGCGCAGGTCACGCTCGTGTCGCCCGAACACCGGGGAGTCCACGGTCACCACCAGCGCCTGGCAGCCCGCCGATTCGGCGCGCTTGACCACGTACTCCGTGAAGTCGAGGTCGGGTTGCGGGTAAAGCTGGAACCACAGCGTCCCGCCCGCCGCCGCGATCTGCTCGACCGGCTGGGTGGCGGCCATGCTCACCACCATCGCCGTGCCGGCCGCCGCAGCCCCCCGTGCCGTGGCCACCTCGCCCTCGGGGTGCGCGAGCCGATGAAAGGCCGTCGGAGCGACCAGCACCGGTGCGGCCAACGATGTACCGGCCACCGTGGTCCGCAGGTCGCGTTCGCCGGTCGCCCGGAGCGCCCGTGGCACGAGCCACCGCCGCGCGAAGGCCTCCTCGTTGGCGGCCAGGGTGCGCTCCCGCCCGGCGCCGCCCTCGAAGAAGTCCTGGTGGACGGGGTCCATGTCAGCCCTTGGCACCGGACAGGCAGCGGCGGACGAACTCCTCGAGTGGCCCAACGTGGACGTCAGGCCGATCCCACCGGTTCTCCAGGTTCTCGGCGAGGTGGTGGGTGCTGATCAACTGGCCCTCGCGGTGGTAACGGACCACCGGGTGCAGGTACGCCGCGTCGTGCGCCTGCCCCACGACATCCTGAGCGACCCGGGATACGGTGATGTCGAACGGGTCGACCTGGTCGTGATCGGGCCCGTACTCCAGCGTTACGACGAAGGCCTGGTCGTACTCGTGGTCGGCGGTGTGCAGGCCCGTCGACACGAGGTAGTCCACCGGCACCTCCTCGTGGTACCGGGCCTCGTCTCCGGCGACGGTGAGCACGTCGGCGAGGAACCCGAACTGCTGCCACAGGGCCGAGCTGCGGTTGACCCTTGCGATGACGGCCGCGGTCATGGCCGCCGGCTCGGCGGCGAGCTTGTCCGACGGCCAGTCCGTGGCGTCGTACCGGCGGGAGAGGATCCGGTGCAGAGCGCGTACGGCATAGCGGAAGCCGTGCACGAAACCGCTCGTGGACTTCTTGAAGTCGCGTTCCTGCGAGATCGTTCCGGCGAAGAACAGCCCCGGCACGTTCACCGACTCCCACGCTTCGGTCTGGGCCGGGAACCGGTCCTTGATGGCGAGTTGCGGCCGTGCCGAGGCGTCGAAGATCGAGGCGTCGAACCGGAATCCCGTACACGCCAACACCCGGTCGTAGTACAGCTCCTTCACGACCTCGTTGGCCCGGGAGAAGCTGAACGTGACTTTGTAGCCCGTACCGTCGCGCTCGATGCTCTTGATCGTGCCGTCGAGGATCGCGTTCGCGGACTTGAGCTGATAGGTGTCCAGGAAGTTGTTGTTCACCGCGCGCAGGTGCCCGACGTAGTGGGTACGCCACGCCATCCGGACCGAGCTGGGCCCCGCGACGTGGATCAGCGTCGTGGTCTCCATGAGGCTGTCGGCGGTCTCGAAGGCGGAGTTGCCCTTGCCGATGATCAGGACCTTCTGGTCGAGATAGTCACGCGGCTCGACGCTCATCACGTCGTACCACTCGGCCAGCTCGAATCCGGTGATGTCCGGCTCGTAGGTCTTCGAGACGCCGGTGGCGACGATCACCGCACGGGCCTCCCAGCGCTGGTCGCTGGCCTCGACCGTGAAGACGTCGTCGTGCTTGGACACGCGGGTCACCCGGGTGCCATACCTGACCTTGACGCCCGTCTTCGCCGCGAAGTCGGCGAGGTACCGCACCATCACGTCGGCGTCCGGGAAGTACCGCTCGGTGTACTGCGTGAACAGCAGCGCCGGATCGTCGGTGAGTAGGGAGTTCCAGTCGAGCCGCAGATTCAGTTCAGGATCGTCCGTGCCGGTGTGCGGCTTGTTGATCGAGATGAGTGTCCGGTGTCGCGGATAGGTGGCGAAGAAGGCCCCCGGCCCGTCGGCACCCTCCAGCACCAGATAGTCGCGCTTGCCGTCGGCCTCGAGCAGGGCTGCGAGCTGAAGACCGGCCGGCCCGGCCCCGATGATCAGGTAATCAAGCATCACGGCGCTCACCGTACGAGCGGGAAATCAGAGATTTTTCAAGCTCTTCCAGAATCGCGACCGCCGTTCGCACGTCACCGTCGAGTGGTCGGTCCGGATCGATCGGGGCGATTGCCTCTTCCAGGGCCCGGAGAGCGCGGTCGCAGCCCGCCGCCGTGGGACGGCGTGCTCCGACGTGCACCGCCTGACGCAGCCCCAGCCCCAGCGAACCGGTGATCAGGCGCAGGAGTTCCGCCTGGTCCAGAGCGCGGAGCGCGGCCTGCGTGCCGAGCGGGATGACATCCTGGTTGTGCAGGTTGGTGGGGAGGCTCTGGGCGCTCGCGGGCACGGTGTCCCGCCGGATCTCGGTGATGAGCGCCGTCGACGCGAGCTGGACGCCCTGTAGCCCGTGCTGCTGCCCCGGCCCCGCCGCGAGCATCGGTGGCAGTCCGCCGTTGCGACCCGGATCCACCAGCAGGTCGAGCTGGCGTTCGGCGAGGTTGCCGATCTGGGCGATCACCATGGACAGGACGTCGGCGGCGAAGGCGGCGGGCTGACCGAAGAAGTTTCCCCCGTGCACGACCTTGTCGTCGTCCGGGAAGAACAGCGGGTTGTCGCTCACCCCGCCGAGGTCGGCCGCCACGACGCCGTCCACATAGCGCAGGGCGTCCTCGGCCGCCCCGAGCAACTGCGGGGCGCAGCGGATGCTGTACGGCTCCTGCAGGGGTCTGCTGCCGGACGGCCGCAGTCCGGCGCAGGTCGCCCGCATCGCGGCGCCCACGTCGATGGCACCCCGGTGACCGTAGGCGGCCAGCAGGGCGGGGTCGAGGAACTGCGGGTCGCTGCCGAGCAGGTCGGCGAGGAGGCACGTCAGCATCTGCACCACACGGTGCGCGGCGCGGACCCGGTCCAGGGCGAGGGTCAGCGCCGCGGTGGTCAGCGACGTGCCGTTGACAAGCGCGAGCGCGTCCCGGCCGTCGAGCGGCAGCGGCTCCAGCCCAGCCTTCGTCAGCGCGTCCCCGGCGGGCATCCGGACGCCGTCCACATAGGCGTGTCCACGGCCGCGCAGCGCCTGGGCGGCGGCACCGAGCGGGATCAGATCGCCGCTGGCGCCCACCGAGCCGAGCCGGGGCATCGCCGGCGTGAACGTCGTGCCGAGCATGGCCGCGAGCGCGTCGATCACGTGCGGCGAGACCCCGGACGCGCCCCGGGCCAGGGACCAGGCACGGACCAGCAGCGTCGCGCGTACGACATCCGGGGCGAGGTCGGGTCCCTGACCCGCGCCGAGGTGGGCGAGGGTGTTGTCGGCCTGGTCGCGTTGGTCGGCTCGGCCCGCGTACCCCACGAGCGCCCCGAAGCCGGTGGTGGCGCCGTAGATGGCCCGGTCGTCGCCGAGTGCCTTGCCGAGGAACGTCCGGCCGCTCGTCACCCGGGCGCGCACCTCGTCACTGATCACGAGCGTGACCGGGCCGGCCGCGAGGCGCAGGTCGGCGGGGTGCAGCGGTGCTGCCAGATCCACCTGAATCGTCATGGAAGCGGATGCTAGAAACAGTTTCTCAGAGCGCTCTGAAATCGCCTCAGTACATTTCCCCGCATGACGCACGATTGCCTGATCATCGGAGCCGGGCCGGCGGGTTTGCAGCTCGCGGCCCTGCTCGAGCGCGACGGTCACGACTACGTGGTGCTGGAGGGTGGACCCCGTCCGGGCATGTTCTTCGAGACCTATCCCCGGCACCGCCAGTTGATCTCAATCAACAAGGTGTGGACCGGCTCGGAGGACCCCGAGTTCAATCTACGGTCGGACTGGAACTCGCTGCTGTCCGACGATCCGGCGCTGCTGTTCAAGAACTACAGCACGCGTTACTTCCCCGCCGCTGGCGATCTGGTGCGTTATCTCGCCGACTTCGCGCAAGGTCTGCGCGTCCGTTACGACACCCGGGTGACGGCGGTCTCCAAGACCGCTGACGTGTTCACGGTGCAGGCCGGTGACCAGGTCTTCAAGGCCCGCCGAGTCGTCGTCGCCACCGGCGTCTCCCAGCTCTACGTGCCGCCGATCGAGGGCGTGGAGCTGGCCGAGCGCTACGACACCGTCTCTGTCGACCCCGCCGATTTCGTCAACCAGCGGGTGTTGATCGTCGGTAAGGGCAACTCGGCCTTCGAGACCGCTGACGCGCTGATCGAGACCGCCGCGACGATTCACGTCGCCGGGCCGCACTCCATCAAGCTGGCCTGGCAGACCCATTACGTCGGGCACCTGCGCGCGGTGAACAACAACTTCCTGGACACCTACCAGCTGAAGTCGCAGAACGCCGTTCTGGACGGCACGGTGGAGCACATCGGCCGGCGTGAGGACGGCGGATTCCGAGTGCTCTTCCGGTACGCCCGGACGGTCGAGAACCTGCGCGAGATCGAGTACGACCGGGTCATCCTCTGCACCGGGTTCCGCTTCGACGCGTCCCTCTTCGCCGAGTCGGCCCGGCCGGAGCTGGCCATCAACGATCGGTTCCCGGCGCAGACCGCGGCGTTCGAGTCGGTGAACGTTCCTGGCCTTTACTTCGCCGGCACCCTGAGCCAGCAACGTGACTTCAAGAAGTCCACCAACGGCTTCATCCACGGCTTCCGCTACGCCACCCGGGCACTGCACCACATCCTCCGCGAGCGGCACCACGGGCAGCCCTGGCCGTCCCGGCAGATCGCGCTGACGCCGGAGGCGATCGCCGACTCGATCATCGCCCGGATCAACGTGACGTCGGCGCTGTGGCAGCAGTTCTCGGTGCTCGGCGACGTGATCATGGTCGAGGGCGAGGCCGCCAGGTACCGCGAGGAGGTGCCGGTGGCCTATCTGCGGGACGCCGAGCCGGACGCGTTCGCGTTGGTGGTCACCCTCGAGTACGGCCCCGACCACGACCAGGTCGACCCGTTCGACATCAGCGTGCCGCGTCCGGCCGAGAACGACGCGAATGCCGCGCACGACGCCAGCTATCTCCACCCCGTGGTGCGGGTGCGGCGCGACGGGCAGGTCGTCGCCGAGCACCACCTGGCCGAGAACCTGGAGAACACGTGGGACCTGCCGACCGTGCATCGGCAGCCCCTCGAGGTCTTCGTCAAGGGTGTCCTCGCCGATGCCCGGTGACGTCTGGCCGCAGCCCGTCCTCGGCCTCCTGAACGCCGGCGGAGAGCGGCCGGTCTTCGAGGACGGGCCGGTCGTCACGACCGCGTCGGAGATGGCGGGTCTGATCCGGCGCATCGCGGCCGGGCTGCGCTCGTGCGGCGCGGGGCCGGGCGTGGGTGTCACGCTCGACCTGCCGGTCACCGCCGCGGCCTTCGCCGCCACGGTTGCCGCCTTCGCCGTGGGCGCGCGGGTGTCCGGGTGGCGTGCGGACCTGAGCCCGGCACAACTGTCCGGCTCCCTCGTGGTCGACCCGACTCGGCTGGCCTCGTTCACCGAGCAGCCTGACGACGGGCTGCCACTCGTCGCGGCGGGACGGGCCGACGATCCCGCACGGATCATCTGGACCAGCGGGAGTACGGGGACACCCAAGGGCGTGGTGCAGACCTACGCCGCCATGTCGGCGTCCTGGGTCCCGTACCCGGACCGGTGGCCCCCGGCCGTCGCCGACCTGGCCACCCGGATGCAGCGCTACCTGGTCTTCGGATCGCTGGCGAGTCAGGTGATGCTGGAGTACGGCATCCTCGCCCTGGTGGCGGGCGGCACCCTCGTCGTGGCGCCCCGACCGGTCTTCCCGGACGCCCTGGTCGAGCACCGGGCCACGGCGAGCGTGATCACGGTCGGCAAGCTGCACCAGCTCATCCGGGACCAGCGCTCCCACCCGGTGGACCTGCGTCACCTGCGGGCGCTGATGGTCTCCGGGTCGCCCCTCGCGCCCGGCCGACTGGCGGAGTCGCTCGACGTGCTGGGTCCGGTGCTCTTCCACGGCTACGGCCAGACCGAGACGTCGATGATCGCGATGGTGACCCCCGCCGAGATGCTGAGCGACCCCGCCACACTCGCCACCGTCGGACGTCCGGCCGTCGAGGTCGCTCTTCGCGATGGGGAGATCTACGTCCGCACACCCGCGCAGGCATCGTCGTACTGGCAGGACCCGGCCGAGTCGGCCGAAGTGTTCGTGGACGGCTGGGTGCGGACCCGAGACCTGGGGGAGCTCGGTGCCGACGGTTACCTGCGGCTGCTCGGCCGTACGCGGGACGTGATCATCGTGTACGCGCAGTTGGTCCACGCCGGAGTGGTGGAGCGGGCGCTCGCCGCTGACTCCGCGATCGCCGAGGCGTACGTCGTCGGCGATTCGGACGAGGTGACCGGCGAGGCCGTGCACGCCTTCGTGGTGCCGGCCGCCGGGAGGACACCCGATCCGGACCTGCTGCGCAAGCTCGTGGCCGTACAGGTGGGCGACCTCGCGGTGCCGCGCACCGTCACGGTCATCGACCGGGTCCCGCTCGCCGCCAGCGGCAAACCCGACAAGAGTCAGCTCCGACAGCTCCGGTAGCGCGAAGCGTAGGACGCCCGGACCGGTTCGCCGGTCCGGGCGTCTCGTTGCCTGCCGCCGCTACTGGCCGAAGCGCGCCCGGATGTCGTACTCGTAGGACGCCTTCTGCCAGATCACCGAGAAGCGGCCGGTCGGGCTGGACGCCGGCTGCGCGTACCGCCCGTCGGGGGCGACGATCTCGTCGGTCCCGAACGCGCCGTCCTGGCCGATCGTCCGGGCGTGCACCTGGGTGGTGGCGACGTCCCGACCGAAAGCCTGCCAGGTGACCAGGCCGTCGCCGTCGTCGTCGAGGGTGATCTTCGGCCAGTCGCCGACGCCGAGCCGGGTGACCGTGCCCAGCATGCCGGTGGAGGAGATCGAGCGGGCGAAGACCTGGATACCCTCGGGAGTCCAGCGGCCCCAGGTCAGCACCGCGTCGCCGTCGAGATCGCCGTCGAGTTCGTCGAAGAGGCTCAGCTCGTGGGCGGCGGGCGAGACGCTGAGGACGCTGCCCAACGTGTCGGTGTGGCTGTAGTGCCGTGCCCGCAGGCGGGGCGGCTCGCCCGCCCTGGACCACCGGTAGCTGATCACCGCGTCGCCGTCCCGGTCCACGGTGAGCGAGACGCTGGCGTACCGCACGTCGGTGGCCCGCCCGGCGATGACGCGCAGCGGTGCGACCCCCTCCGGGCGGACCCGGCGCGCGACGACCCGCTCGTAGCTCTCCGTCCAGGCGACCACCGCGGTTCCGGTGCGGTCGACGCCCACGACCGGCTGGTCCTCACCGACACCGAGGGTCAGCTCCGGGCCGAGGGAGCTGTCCGCGCCGAAGTAGCGGGCCTTCGTCGTGTACGCGCCGTCGCGGATCTCCATCCAGGTGACCAGCGCCAGGCCCGACGGGTCGACCGCGACGGCCGGACTGATCCCGTGCCACGTGGCGATCATCTGGAGCGGACCCAGTTCGCCGGTGGCGGACACGCGGCGCCCGGCCACGAGGCCGTCCTGTGACCACACCACGGCCGAGTCGCCGTCGTCGTCGGACGCGATCTTGGGCCAGGACGCGGACGCGCCGAGCGGCGAGAGCGTCTGGACCGGGCCGGCTGTGCCGTCGACCGGGACGAGTTGCGCCTTCACCTGGTGGTAGCAGCTACTCGCGTTGTTGTCGCAGCCCGCCCAGGCGAGCAACGAGTCGCCCTGCCGGTCGACCGCGACGAAGGGCTGGTCCTGCCCGTCCCAACCGGCCTCCGACGCCACCTGGATCGGCGACCACGTGGCCGCCCACGCGGGTGCCGGCACGGCCGCCAGGGCCGCCAACACGCCGACCACACCGGCGGCGAACTGTCGCGTACGCCGTCGGATCGCTGTTCTCTCTGCTCCGTGCACCGTCGCCCCCTCGATCGATGAACATGCTTGATCAAGGGGCATGATGCCATCGACCGGTCCGCATCGCGGCGAAACGCCCCGACCGGATGGTCCCGGTCGGGGCGTTCTCGACAATATGTCCGGTAAGGGGTTGATCAGCCCTGACGGCTCTTCCACTGCGGGTTCGCGCGGTTCACCACGACCACCCGGCCGCGACGACGGACCACCACCGAACCGGGCTTCTGCTTCAGGGAACGCAACGAGCTACGTACCTTCATGTCTGCCTCCTCGGCCTGGGGGTCTGGCCTGTATCGGTACCGGTTATCGGAACGCCGGGGACCGCCGCGCGATTCCCGCGCCCCGGGCGTCGAACCTTTGACCTTCCGCGCCCGTACCACTGCCCGGGAGGTCAAGCCATGAGCGTGCGTCGGATGCTCGTCACGGTGCTGGTCGCCGTGGCGGCGGCACCGCTGGGCGCGGCGCCGGCCTGGGCGCACGGCGCCCCCACCGACCCGGTGAGCCGGGCGGCGGCCTGTGGACCCGAGGGCCGGTACGCGTCGACCAGCGCCTGCCGGGCGGCCGTGGCGGCCGGCGCGGCGGTGCGCGAATGGGACAACGTACGCGTCGCGGCCATCAACGGTCGGGACCGGGAACGGATCCCGGACGGGGAGCTGTGCAGCGGAGGGCTCTCCGCGTACCGGGGGCTGGACCTGCCCCGGACCGACTGGCCGAGCACCCGGTTGACCACCGGAGCGACGTTCACCTTCCGGTACCGGACCACCATCGAGCACCGGGGCACCTTCCGGCTCTACGTCACCACGCCCGACTACGACCCGAGTAAACGGCTGACCTGGGCGGATCTGGAGCCGCGTCCGTTCCTGACGCGAACCGACCCGCCCGTGCGGGCCGGCGCGTACCAACTGGCCGGTCGGCTGCCCACGGGGCGCACCGGCCGTCACCTGATCTACACGATCTGGCAGAACTCCAACACCCCGGACACCTACTACTCCTGCTCCGACGTGGTCTTCGCGGCCCCGCCCGGCACCGAGAAGCGGGCCGCCACGACGAAGGCCTCCGCGCGTACCCCCGCGAGCCGGCCGGTCGCCAGCGAGTCGGCGGTGGCGGCGGCGGCCGACCCGGGCGTGCCGGTGGCGTCGGTGCGCAACCTCGACGGCCGGTGGCCGGTGCTGGCCGGCGCGGCCGTCGTGCTGGTCCTGGCGGTACTGCTCGGCGTGGGCCGGCGTCGGCGCGACACCGTCGCGCCGACGGGACCACGGTGCGAGGTGCGCAACCACCGGGCCGGGCGGCGCCGGATCTGGTGACCCGACCCGCCCGTGGTCCGGCGGTCAGCCCAGCAGGCGGTCGATCTCGGCCAGGTCCTCGGCGTCGAGATCGAGCTTGTGCACGGCGGCGATGTTGGTCTCCAACTGCTCGACGCTGCTCGCCCCGATGATGAGGCTGGTCATCCGCGGATCGCGCAGCGCCCAGGCCAGCGCGAGCTGGGCCAGGGACTGACCGCGCCGCTCGGCGACCGCGCCGAGCCCTCGGATGGTGGCCATCTTCTCGTCACCGAGGTCGCTCTCGTTGAGGAAGACGCTCGTCCGCACCCGCGAGTCGGCCGGGATGCCCTTGAGGTAGCGGTCGGTCAGCAGACCCTGCGCGAGAGGGCTGTACGCGATGCAGCCGGCGCCGACCTGCTCCAGCGTGTCGAGCAGGCCGTCGTCCTCGGTCCAGCGGTTGAGCATCGAGTACGACGGCTGGTTGATCAGCAGCGGCGTGCCCAGGTCGCGCAGGATCGCCGCGGCCCTCGCGGTCTGCTCCGAGTTGTAGTTGGAGATGCCCACGTAGAGGGCCTTGCCGGAGCGGACAATGGCGTCCAGCGCGCCCATCGTCTCCTCCAGCGGAGTGTCCGGGTCGAACCGGTGCGAGTAGAAGATGTCGACGTAGTCGAGGCCGATCCGGCCCAGCGACTGGTCTAACGACGAGATCAGGTTCTTGCGCGAGCCCCACTCGCCGTACGGGCCGGGCCACATGAGGTAGCCGGCCTTGCTGGAGATGACCAGCTCGTCCCGGTACGGCTTCAGGTCGGTGGCGAGCATCCGGCCGAAGTTCTCCTCCGCCGAGCCGGGCGGCGGGCCGTAGTTGTTGGCCAGGTCGAAGTGGGTGACGCCGAGGTCGAACGCGCGCCGGACGATGTCCCGCTGGCGCTCGTACGGGCGGTCCGGGCCGAAGTTGTGCCACAGGCCGAGAGAGACGGCGGGCAGCCGCAGGCCACTGCGTCCGCTGCGCCGGTAGGTCATGGTGTCGTAGCGGTCTTCCGCGGCGAGGTAGGTCACGATCATGAGCCTAGCCCCGGTCCGGCGTGCCCGAGATCGGGCGTGGAAAGCCGGACATCGGGGTAGTTTCGACCCGACGACCGGCCCAGCACCGCGGAAAGTGAGCGACGTGGACGACATCACCGCACTGATCCTGGACGACCACGCCGCCTTCCGGCGCGGCTTCGCCCGCCTCGACGACGCCCGCGACGAGCAGGAACTGCTGGCCATCTGGGACGCCCTCGCCCTGCACCTGGACATCCACGCCGAGGCGGAGGAGGCGATCCTCTACCCGCACCTGGTCAAGCACGGCGACGACGGCGAGGACGAGACCGCCGACGCGATCGGCGACCACAACAAGATCCGGGACGCCATCGCCGAGTCCAAACTGCACCCGGTCGGTTCGAAGCCCTGGTGGGAGGCGGTCGGTACGGCCCGCCGGGAGAACAGCGAGCACCTGGCCGAGGAGGAGGACGAGGCGCTGCCCGACTTTCGCCGGCACGCCGGCTTCGAGCTGCGGGCCGAGCTGGGGCAGCGCTGGCTGACCTTCTACGGCGAGCACAAGAACGGCCGCGACCTGCCGTTCCGCGACAAGGACCCGCAGGGGTACGTGGCCGACCACCGCTGAGATCTCCCCGCCGCGGGGGAGTCGCGCACCCGGTCCACGCCAGCAGAATGACCGGATGACCCTCCGCGCGGCGCTGGCCCCGCTGGTCGCCGGCAGTACCTGGCGACGCGGCGTGTTCCTGCTGCTCGGCGGCGTGCTGGCCCTGCCGTACGGTGTCCTCGCGGTGACCTTCGCGCAGATGCTCACCGACTCGGAGATCCCCCGCCCGCTGGTGTACGTCCTGCTGGTGGTCGCGGCGCTGATCGCCGTGGTGCCGCTGCTGCTGGACGGCAGCCGGGCCCTGGAGATCGCCGCCGTCCGGGCGCTGCTCGGCGTCGACCTGCCCGACCCGGCGCCGGGGCACCGGGGCGATCGGGAGAGCCGCCTGCGCAGCGCGCTCTGGATCGCCACGCACCTCATCGTCGGCGCGCTGGTGATGACCGCGCTGTTCAGCGCCCTGCCGATGGCGCTGGCGTTCATCGCCCAGCAGTTCGGTGTGGGCGACGAGCTGACCAGCCGGGAACGGTTCGGGCCGCTGGACGGTCGGGACAGCGGCTGGCTCACGCTGGCCGGGGTCGCCCTGCTGGTGGGCCTCGGCTACGCCGTGGCCGGGCTCGGCGCGCTCGCCGTGTCGATGGCCCCGGTGCTGCTCGGCCCCGCGCAGGCGGAGCGGATCGCCGCCTTGGAGGCGCGGGCCACCCGGCTCGCCGAACGCAACCGGCTGGCCCGCGAACTGCACGACTCCGTCGGTCACGCGTTGACCGTGGCGACCCTGCAGGCCGGGGCGGCCCGCGAGGTACTGGACACCGACCCGGAGTTCGTCCGGCGCGCGCTGACCGCCATCGAGGACGCCGGTCGGACCGCGATGGACGAGCTGGACCACGTCCTGGGGCTGCTCCGCGAGACCGGCGGCGGCCGGCCCTCGGTGGCGCCCCAGCGCACGCTCGCCGACCTGGACCGGCTGGTCACCGATGCTCGGGCGGCCGGGCTGACGGTCTACGACAGCCGCGCCGGCGATCCCACGGCGGTGCCCGCGGTCGTCTCACGGGAGGGTTACCGCATCGTCCAGGAGGGACTGACCAACGCCGCCCGTCACGGCCACGGGCCGGTGACACTGCGGCTGGACCTGCACCGCGATGCCCTGGAGTTGGAGATGGAAAATGCCCTCGGCCGACAGCGCCGCTCCGATCCGGGGCGGGGTGGGCGTGGCCTGGACGGCATTCGGGAACGGGTGCTGCTGCTCGGCGGCCGGCTCACCGTCGGCCCGGACGGCGACCGGTGGCTCGTCCGCGCCCGCCTGCCGTACGAGGACGCCCGATGACCACCGGCGTGCTGATCGTCGACGACGACGAGCTGATCCGCGTCGGGCTGCGAGCCATCATCGACGCGCAACCGGATCTGCGGGTGCTCGCCGAGGCCGCCGACGGGGCCGAGGTGCCGCCCCTGGTCGCCCGGCACCGCCCGGAGGTGGTGCTGATGGACGTGCGGATGCCCGGCATCGACGGCATCCAGGCCACCCGGCACCTGCTCGCCACCTCCGCCGACCCGCCCCGGGTGCTGGTGGTCACCACGTTCGCCAACGACGAGTACGTCTACGAGGCGCTGCGCGCCGGCGCGTCCGGCTTCCTGCTCAAACGGGCCCGCCCGGCGGAGGTCGTCGAGGCGGTCCGGGTCGTCGCGGCCGGGGAGTCGCTGCTGTTCCCGGCGGCGATCCGCCAGCTCGTCGGGGCGTACGGGCCGGTGGGCGGGGACCGCCTGCAAGCCGCACGCCTCACCGAGCGGGAGGCCGAGGTGCTGCGGCTGATGGCGACCGGCCGGTCCAACCCGGAGATCGCCGCGCACCTGGTCGTCGGGGTGGAGACGGTCAAGACGCACGTCGGCAACGTGCTGGCCAAGCTGGGCGTGCGCGACCGTACCCAGGCGGTCATCGCCGCGTACGAGTCCGGCTTCGTCACCCCGTCCGGCTGATCCCTCGGCCGGGGGAGCGGGTTCACCGCCGACCGGGAGGGAACCGGTCGCCGATCGGTCGACGCTGAGAGCATGACGACGATCAATGACCTTCGAGCCCGTACCGAATCCCGCTGGCCCGACCGACTCGCCCCGCTCGCCGCCGGTTGGCTCGGCCTGTGGGGCGTACTCGCCCTGCTCGGCATGCTCACCGGCGCCGGCTACCCGTTCGGCCCGAACGACCCCCACGGCGGTGACGTCAGTCTGCTGCGCCTGGTGCCGGTGGACGTGGCCACCCCGCTCTTCGCCGGAGTCCTGCTGACCGCCGCCGTGGCCGCCCTCGCCATGAGCCGCCCGGCGGTCCGCCCACCCGGCCCGCTGCGGGCACTGCTCGCCGGCTACGGCTGGGCGGTCGCGTTCCTGCTCGCCGTGGTCGTGCCGGACGTCCGCGTGCTGGTCATCCTCGGCTACCTGCCGATCCTGATCGTCGGCGCGCCGTTCGGCTGGCCGCCGGTCGACTACGCCGACATCTTCAACTGGGCCCTCTTCGGCCGCTTCGCCGCGCTGCTCGGCGGGCTGCTGCTGGCCGGGGCGGTGCTCGCCTGGCAACGCCGTACCGCCGGAAGCTGCGTCTCCTGCGGGCGGGACGGCACCGACCGTGGCTGGACCACCCCGACCGCCGCCGCCCGCTGGGGTCGGTGGGCCGCCGGCATCGCGGCGATCATTCCGGTGACGTACGCGGCGATCCGGTTCGCCTGGGCGGCGGGCATCCCGCTGGGCATCTCCCGGGAGTTCCTGACCGAGATGCAGGACAGCGGGCTGGTCTGGGCCGGGTTCGGGCTGGCCGCCTTCGCCACCGTCGGCGCGGTCCTCACCCTCGGGCTGGTGCAGCGCTGGGGTGAGCGGTTCCCCCGCTGGATGGTTTGGCTTCCCGGTCGTCGGGTGCCGGTGAAGCTGGCCGTGGTGCCGGCGACCCTGGTCGCCATCTCCGTCACCGCGGCGAGCCTCGGCCTGCTCAGCAACCCCCAGTTCTGGGAGCTCACCGGCGGGACCAGCCTGACCGGAGCGCCGATGCTGCTCTGGCCGGTGTGGGGCGTGGCGCTCGGCGCGGCGACGTACGCGTACCACCTGCGCCGCCGGGGCGCCTGCCGGCGCTGCGGCCGGGGCTGAGGGCGGCCGTGGGGGTGCCACCCGAACCCGGAGGCGCCCCCGAAAATGTGAGCTAGCGTTACTCGGGTGACTGCGCCTACCCCGGTAATCCCGGTTCCACCGGCCGACCTGCCCGGCACGCTCGGCGCGCTACGGGCGGCCGGTCACCAGTACCGCACCGTCAAGCAGGAACTCCGCGACAACCTCCTCGCCCGGATGCGCTCCGGCGAGACCCGTTTCCCCGGCATCGTCGGCTACGACGACACCGTCCTGCCCGAGGTCGAGCGTGCTCTGCTCGCCGGGCACGACATGGTGCTGCTCGGCGAGCGCGGCCAGGGCAAGACCCGACTGATCCGCGCCCTGGGCTCGCTGCTCGACGAGTGGACCCCCGTCATCGCGGGCTCGGTCCTCAACGAACACCCGATGCACCCGCTCACCCCCGCCTCGGTCGCCCAGGTCGCCGAGGCCGGCGACGACCTGCCCGTCGGCTGGCTGCACCGCTCGATGCGCTACGGCGAGAAGCTCGCCACCCCGGACACCAGCGTCGGCGACCTGATCGGTGACGTCGACCCGATCCGGATCGCCCAGGGCCGCACCCTCGGTGACCCGGAGACCATCCACTTCGGGCTGGTGCCGCGTACCAACCGGGGCATCTTCGCCGTCAACGAGCTGCCCGACCTGGCCGAGCGCATCCAGGTGGCGCTACTCAACGTGCTGGAGGAGCGCGACATCCAGGTCCGTGGCTACCAGCTCCGGCTGCCGCTGGACCTGCTGCTGGTGGCCAGCGCCAACCCCGAGGACTACACCAACCGGGGTCGGATCATCACCCCGCTCAAGGACCGGTTCGGCGCGGAGATCCGTACCCACTATCCGGTCGACCTGGAGTTGGAGCTGGCGTTGATCCGCCAGGAGGCGGACCTGGTCGGGGCCGTCCCCGAGCACGTGCTGGAGGTGCTGGCCCGCTTCGCCCGCGCCGTGCGGGAATCCCCGTCGGTGGACCCGCGCTCCGGAGTCTCCGCCCGGTTCGCGATCGCCGCCGCCGAGACGGTTGCCGGTGCCGCGCTGCGTCGTGCCGGCCTGCTCGCCGCCTCCGACGACGCGGACGGTCGGCCGGAGGCCGCGGTGGCCCGGGTCGGTGACGCGGTGTCGGTGACCAGCACGCTGCGCGGCAAGGTGGAGTTCGAGAGCGGCGAGGAGGGGCGGGAGATCGAAGTCCTGGCTCACCTGCTGCGGACCGCGACCGCCGAGACGTTCCGCGCCCACCTGGCCGGGCTGGACCTGTCCGGGTTCACCGCCCTCGTCGAGGACGGGACGGCGATCGAGACCGGCGAGCTGGTCGGTTCCGCCGAGCTGCTGCGGCAGGTGGGCACGGTGCCCGGTCTGGCCAAGGTGCTCGACCGGCTCGGCCTGGGCGACGCGCCCACCCCGGAGGAGGCCGCCGGGGCAGTGGAGTTCGTGCTGGAAGGGCTGCACCTGACCCGCCGGCTCGGCAAGGACGTCACCGAGTCCGGGCGCACCGTCTACGGCGGCCGGGGCTGACTGTGGCCGGCAACCGGTTCCGGTACGGCCAGTGGAACGGCGGGCCCGATCCGCTGGCACCCCCGTACGACGTGCGCGAGGCGGTGGACGCGGTCGGCGCCGAGGTGCTGGCCGGCGGCAGCCTGCGGCAGGCGCTGCGCGATCTGCTGCGCCGTGGCCCGCAGGGGCGGGGCGGGTTGGACGACCTGGCCGCGCGGGCGCGACGGCTGCGCCGCGAGGCGCTTCGTCGCGGCGATCTCGACGGCGCGGTGACCCGCGCACAGGCCCTGCTCGACCAGGCTCTCGCCGCCGAACGTGACGAGCTGCGGAGCCGCGACGACGACGGCGCGCGGTTCGCCGAGTCGGTGCTGGACAATCTGCCCCGCTCCACGGCCCGGGCGGTGGAGGAGCTGTCCGGCTACCAGTGGGCCAGCGAGGACGCCCGTCGTTCGTACCAGCAGATTCTCGACCAGCTCCGGGACGACGTGCTCGGTCAGCGGTTCGCGGGCCTGCGGGACGCGGTGCGCGCGTCCGCCGATCCGGCCGCGCAGCAGCGGCTCGGCGAGATGATGCGGGACCTGAACGACCTGCTGGCCCGGCACGGCCGCGCGGAGGACACCGCCGACGCGTTCGCCGAGTTCATGCGCCGGCACGGCGACTTCTTCCCCGAGCAGCCGGAGACGGTCGACGAGCTGATCGACGTGCTGGCCCGCCGTTCGGCGGCCGGTGAGCGGCTGATGAACTCGCTGTCCGAGCGGCAGCGCGCCGAGCTGGCCGGTCTGATGCAGCAGTCCCTCGGCGACCGGCTCGCCAGTGAGCTGTCGGCGCTTGACGCGAACCTGCGGGCGTTGCGGCCGGATCTGCGCTGGGGGCGCGGCGAGCGGGTCCGGGGCGACCAGCCGTTGGACTACGCCGACGCGGCGGGCGCGCTCGGGGAGATCGGCGAGCTGGACGACCTGCTGGACCAGCTCGATCAGGAGCACCCGGGGGCCACGCTTGACGACGTGGACGTCGACGCGGTGGCCCGGACGCTGGGCCGGGACGCGGCGGACGACGTCCGCCGGCTGCGTGAGCTGGAACGCGAGCTGCGCCGGCAGGGCTGGGTGGGCCGGGACGCGGACGGGCTCACACTCAGCCCGAAGGCCCTGCGCCGGCTCGGCGGTACGGCGCTGCGGAGGGTCTTCGCCGACCTGACGGCCGGTCCGCGCGGTCAGCACGACCTGCGTTCGGCGGGTGCGGCCGGCGAGGTCAGCGGTGCGTCCCGCCCCTGGGAGTACGGCGACGAGCAGCCGCTGGACGTGGTCCGCACGCTCACCCGGGCGGTACGCCGGGCCGGGCCGACGGTTCCGCTGCAACTCGAAGCGGACGACTTCGAGGTGGTGGAGACCGAGAAGCGTGCCTCGGCGGCCGTGGCGCTGTGCGTCGACCTGTCGTACTCGATGATCTCGCAGGGTCGTTGGGGGCCGATGAAGCAGACGGCGCTGGCGTTGGCGCACCTGATGGAGACCCGTTTTCCACAGGACGCCCTGCAGATCGTGGGCTTCGGTCGGGAGGCGACGACGCTCACCCAGCAGGAGTTGGCGGCGGTGGAGCCGGATCTGCAACAGGGCACGAACCTGCAACACGCGCTGCGGTTGGCCGCTCGGCACCTGCGCCGCCATCCGGATGCCGAGCCGGTGGTGCTGGTGGTCACCGACGGGGAGCCGACCGCCCACCTCGATCCGGACGACGGGGAGGCGCTGTTCCACTGGCCGCCGCTGCCGGAGACGATCGAGGCGACGGTCCGCGAGGTGGACCGGCTCAGCCGCTACGGTGCGACCCTCAACCTGTTCATGCTCGGCGACGACGAGGGCCTGCGGCGCTTCATCGACGCGGTGGCAAGACGCAGCCGTGGCCGCATGTTCACCCCCGACACGGACGACCTGGGCGAGTACGTGGTCTCGGACTACCTCCGCTCCCGCCAGTCCCGCCGCTGAACGCCCTTCCCGACCGCCCCGTCGATCATGGAGTTGTGGTGGGTGGCAAATGCCGCTCGTCCGGGTGAATCGGGCACCACAACCCCATGATCGACGGGGTGGGGTTGTGGGGTGGGGGTGTGGTGGCGGCGAGTGGTGGGTTGCGGCGGGCTTATGTCGGGGTGTTTGGGGAGATTGACGGGGTCTCTTTTGGGCCTGCCCCTGGGGGGCAGTTGAGCGCCGAGCAGATCGTGGCGCACCTGGTGGCCAACGACGAGCTGATGATCCAGGCCAGCGAGGCGTTGCTCGCGGGGTCGCCGTTCGCCTACTACGAGCTGGAGGAGGACATTCACCGTCCGCAGCTCGACGCGTTGGCCGCCGAGCAGGGGGGTCTGCGCGGGCTTGCGGCACTGCTGCACAGCACCAGCGAACGGCTGTGCGGGCTGGTCGACCAACTCGGCCTGGCGGCGGAGGCGCCGGTGGAGACCCACCTGCGCGAGGGCTTCGACCTGATCGTCGACGAGCCGCTGCCCTGGTCCCGCACGCTGGACCTGCACGCAAGGGTCCACCTCCCCAAACACCAGGCCCAGCTCCACCTGCTCCGCGTGTGACCCCACCCCACGGACCTCGTCGATCTTGCACTTTCTGCGGCGACAAAGGCCCGCGTAAGGGGCATCTCGGCGACAGTAAGTGCAAGATCGCGGGGGTCAGGCGCGGGTCAGCTCTTCGCGGGGGTGGAAGGTGCGGCGGTAGGTGGACGGGGCCACGCCGATGCGTTGGTGGAGCTGTTGGCGGAAGGCGGCGGTTGTGCCGAAGCCGCAGCGGCGGGCGATCTGGTCGACGGTGAGGTCGGTCGTCTCCAGCAGCAGTCGGGCGTGGTCGGTGCGCTGCCGCAGCAGCCACTGCGCGGGGCTCAGTCCCGTCTCCAGCCGGAAACGTCGGGTGAAGGTGCGGACGCTCATCCGGGCCTGCTCGGCGAGGTCGCGCAGGGCGATCGGCTCGTGCAGGCGCTGTCGGGCCCACTCCCGGGCGCTGGCGGTGCTCGCGTCGGTGGCCTTCGGCACCGGCTGTTCGATGTACTGCGCCTGCCCGCCGTCGCGCCACGGCGGCATCACGCAGCGTCGGGCCGCCCGGTTGGCGATCTCGCTGCCGTGGTCGAGGCGGATGACGTGCAGGCAGAGATCGATGCCGGCGGCCACTCCGGCCGACGTGAACACCCGGTCGTCGACGATGAAGAGCACGTCCGGGTCGAGGTCCACCCGGCCGTACAGGCGGCGGAACTGCTCGGCGTACGCCCAGTGGGTCGTCGCCCGGCGTCCGTCGAGCAGGCCGGCCGCGGCCAGCACGAACGCGCCGGTGCAGATCGACATGATCCGGGCGCCCCGCTCGTACGCCGACCGTAGCGCCTCGGCCACCTCCGGCTCGACCGTGCCGGACGTCAGCAGGGCGCCGTCGTGGATGCCCGGGACGATCACCGTGTCGGCGGTGTCGAGTAGCTCCAACCCGTGGTCCGGGAGCACCTGGAAGCCGGCGGTGCTGCGGACCGGCCTGCCGCCGGGGGTGCACACCCGTACGTCGTAGCGGTACGCGTCGTCGGCGCCCCGGGCGGTGCTGAAGACCTGGGACGGGGTGCCGAGGTCGAGGCCGACGACGTGGTCGAGGGCGAGGACGGCGATCCGGTGCGGGCCACTGCTCATGGCCCGATTATTGCGCATGATGGCTTTCCGGCCACTCGTCGCGGTGCCGGGTGCACCCCAGACTGGTCGCGTGAGCAAGAATCGTCGCCTGCACCCCGCCTGGCTCGTCGCCGCCGTCGCCTTCGTGGCGCTGGTCGGCGCGGCCGGGTTCCGCGCCACCCCGTCGGTGCTGCTGCACCCGCTGCACGCGGAGTTCGGCTGGCCGCTCGCCACCATCTCCGCGGCCGTCTCGGTCAACCTGCTCCTCTACGGGCTCACCGCGCCGTTCGCCGCCGCGTTGATGGACCGGTTCGGCATCCGCCGGGTCGTCTCGGTGGCGCTGCTGCTGGTCGCCGCCGGCAGCGGTCTGACGGTGTTCATGACCGCGAGCTGGCAGTTGCTGCTGTGCTGGGGCGTCCTCGTCGGTCTGGGCACCGGCTCGATGGCGCTCGCCTTCGTGGCGACCGTCACCGGGCGCTGGTTCGTCCGCCGTCGGGGCCTGGTCACCGGCGTGCTCACTGCGGGCGGGGCCGCCGGGCAACTGATCTTCCTGCCGCTGATCGCCGTGCTGGTACGCGACCAGGGCTGGCGCACGGCGGCGCTCGTCGTGGCCGGTGCCGCCCTGGCTGTCGTACCCCTGGTGGTGTGGCTGCTGCGCGAACACCCGGCGGATCTCGACCTGCCCGCCTACGGCGCGACCGAGGTCGTCGCGGCGCCGCCGCCGACCGGCGGCGCGGCGACGCGGGCGCTCGGCGCGCTGGCCGCCGCGGCCCGGACGCGACCGTTCTGGCTGCTGGCCGGCGGGTTCGCGATCTGCGGCGCGACCACGAACGGCCTCGTCGGTACGCACTTCGTGCCGGCCGCGCACGACCACGGCATGACCGAGACCACGGCGGCGGGACTGCTCGCGCTGGTGGGGCTCTTCGACATCGTCGGCACGATCGCCTCCGGCTGGCTGACCGACCGGGTGGACAGCCGGCTGCTGCTCGGCGCCTACTACGCGCTGCGCGGGCTGTCGCTGCTGGTGCTGCCCAGCCTGTTCGCGGGTACCGCCGAGCCGAGCATGCTGGTGTTCATCGTCTTCTACGGCCTGGACTGGGTGGCCACGGTGCCGCCGACCGTGGCGCTGTGCCGGGAGTACTTCGGTGGCGCGGGCGCGGTGGTGTTCGGCTGGGTGTTCGCCGCCCACCAGTTCGGAGCGGCGCTCGCCGCCACCGGCGCGGGGCTCGTCCGCGACCGACTCGGCGACTACGCGATGGCCTGGTACGTGGCCGGCGCGTTGTCGATCGGCGCGGCGGGGCTGTCGCTGCTGCTGAGCCGCAGGCCGGGTCGACCGGTGTCGGAGGCCGTCCTCGTCGCCGCGACCGCACCCAGGGCATGGAGCTTCCGGGGTTAGCCCACCGTCCACTGTTGGGCGGGCCGGCCGTCGCAGGGTCGCTGGCGGATGTCCTTCCCGGCCTCGACGCCGTCGTCGTCGGCCTGCGCGCACTTACCGCTGTGCACCGCGACCAGCAGCAGGGGGCCGGCGCCGGTGGGGGTCAGCCCCCACTGCTGGTTGGCCTGACCGTGGCACGGGAACTGTTGTAGCCGCGCGCCGTCGTCACCGCTGCCGCCCTCGACATCGAGGCACTGCCCGTGGGCGGCGTTGGTCAGCGTCACCGCTCCCGTTGCGACCGGGTTGACCACCCACTGCTGTTCCGGGCCGCCGGTGCAGGCGGCCAGCTCGGCCTCGGCCTTCTCGCCGTCGCCGTCGAGCCCGAGGCAGAGCCCGGAGGGCGACCGCAGCACGTGGGCGCCGCTGGTGGGAACGGCCGGGGTGGCCGACGGGGTCGGCGACGGCTCGACCGAGGGCGTCGGGGTCGGCGCGGCCGCCGGGATGGTCGGCTCGGCCGCGCTGGACGGCGTGCCGACGGCCGCCGGCACCACCGGCTCGTCGTCACCGTCGAGCAGGCCGGTGGCGAAGACCACACCGAGGAGTACGCCCACCAGCCCGACCGCCAACGCCACCCGCAGCAGCGGGTCGGCCAGCGGGCCCGAGCTGGCTCGGCGTCGGCCGCCATAGACGGTGCCGACGGGGTCGGGGCGTTCCTCGGGGGCGGGCATAGCCGCCATCCTCACCCACGGCGGCGGGCCGGAGCCAACCGGACGACGGCAGCGCAGAGTTCAGCGGGTGGGCTGCGGGTCGGTGACGTCGGCCACAGTGGCGTCGAGGGCGGCGATCGCGGCGTCGGCGTCGACCGCCACGGCGAGACCCCGCTCGCCCGCGCCCAGGGTGATCTGCCGGCCCCGCAGTCGCTCGTCGGCGATCACCGGCCAGGCCGTGCTCGCGCCGAACGGGGTGATGGTGCCGCGCTCGTACCCGGTGGCGGCCAGCGCGCCCGCCGCGTCCGGCATGGAGATCCGCTGCACCCCGAGCAGAGCGCGCAGCTTGGGCCAGGAGATGACCCGGTCACCAGGGGTGAGCACGAACAGGTGGTCGTCCGCGGCGCGGCGGACGACGATCGTCTTGACCACGTCCGGGATGGCCACACCACGGGCGGCGGCGGCCTCCGCGAGGCTGCCGACCGCGCCGTGACTGACCAACCGGTACGGCAGTCCGGCGGAGTCCAGGGCGGCGATCGCGGGCGACGGCATGCCCGCCACGGTAACCGCCGGACCTGCTGTCGGACGGGAAACGGCAGGCGAGGACATCCCACGATTTTCCCGGGTGCAGGCGTAAGGTGATCACATGCGCGCTGAGCGTGTGGATCACCCAATTGACCATGATCAAGCGGTGGACACGCTGCGGCGGTCGTACGCCGCGGTGCCCACGGGCGAGCCTGTCCGGCTGGCCAAACGCACCTCCAACCTGTTCCGTCCCCGATCCGCTCCCCGCACCCCGGGCCTCGACGTGAGTGGCCTGAACGGGGTGCTCTCGGTCGATCCGGCCGAGCGTACGGCCGACGTGCAGGGCATGTGCACGTACGAGGACCTGGTCGACGCGACGCTGCCGCACGGGCTGATGCCACTGGTGGTGCCGCAACTGCGCACCATCACCCTGGGCGGCGCGGTGACCGGCCTCGGGATCGAGTCGACGTCCTTCCGCAACGGCCTGCCCCACGAGTCGGTACGCGAGATGGACATCCTCACCGGCTCCGGCGCGATCGTCACCGCCCGCCCGGACTCCGAGCACGCGGACCTGTTCCGCGCGTTCCCCAACTCGCTGGGCAGCCTCGGCTACGCGACGAGGCTGCGCATCGAGTTGCAGCCGATCGGCCGGTACGTGGCGTTGCGCAACATCCGGTTCACCCAACTGGAGGCGCTCACCGACGCGATCGCCGAGGTGAGCGCCACCCGGTTGTGGGCCGGCCAGCCGGTCGACGTGCTGGACGGCGTGATGTTCAGCCCCGGTGAGGCGTACCTGGTGCTGGGGACCTTCACCGACACCGCCGATCCGCCCAGCGACTACACCGGCCAGGCGATCTACTACCGGTCGCTGCGTCAGCGCACCCGCGACGTGCTGACCGCGTACGACTACCTGTGGCGCTGGGACACCGACTGGTTCTGGTGCTCGTCGGCGTTCGGCGCGCAGCACCCGGTCGTGCGCAGGCTCTGGCCGGCGCGCTACCGGCGCAGCGACGTCTATCACCGACTGGTCCGCCTCGAACACCGGCACCAGGTGGCGGCCCGGATCGACCGGCTGCGCGGCCAGCCGGCCCGGGAGCGGGTCGTGCAGGACGTGGAGATCCCGCTGGACCGCATGGCGGACTTCCTGCGCTGGTTCGCGGCCGACGTGGGGATGACCCCGGTGTGGCTCTGCCCGCTGCGGTTGCGCGAGCCGGAGGGGCCTGGTTCCGCGCAGACGTGGCCGCTGTATCCGCTCCACGCGGGGCAGGACTACGTCAACATTGGTTTCTGGGGGAGCGTGCCGATCGCGTCCGGCGCCGCCGACGGCGACGTCAACCGCACGATCGAACGCAGGGTGTCGGAGCTGGGTGGGCACAAGTCGCTCTACTCCGACGCGTACTACGACCGGGACGCCTTCGATCGCCTCTACGGCGGCGAGACCTGGCGCGCGGTGAAAGACCGCTACGACCCGGACCACCGGCTGACGGGACTGTACGAAAAGGCGGTAGCACGAGCATGAGCCTGACCGACCGAGATCAGGGGGCGGCGAGCGTCCCCGCCACCCCGCCGGCGGGGGGCCGGCGCACCGGTCCGACCGTCGCGGACGTCATCCGCGCGGTCACCGCCGGGCCGTTGCCGATCCGCATCACCGGGTACGACGGCAGCGCCGTGGGCCCGACCGATGCCGGCATCACCCTGGCGATCCGTTCCGAGCGGGGTCTGTCGTACCTGCTCACCGCCCCCGGTGACCTGGGCATGGCCCGGGCGTACGTGAGCGGCGACCTGGCGTTGCAGGGGGTGCACCCGGGTGACCCGTACGAGGCGTTGCGGGTGCTCAAGGACGAACTGCGGCTGCGTCCACCGTCGGTGACCGATGGCGTGGCGCTGGTGCGCGGACTGGGCTGGGAGCGGCTGCTGCCGCCACCGGCGCCTCCGCAGGAGGCCCAGCCGCGCTGGAAGCGGGTGATGAACGGGCTGCGGCACTCCCGGGTCCGCGACAGCACGGCGATCTCGCACCACTACGACGTCTCGAACGCCTTCTACGAGAAGGTGCTCGGCCCGTCCATGACGTACACCTGCGCGGTCTTCCGCTCCCCGAGCGACACCCTGGAGCAGGCCCAGGCGGCGAAGTACGACCTGGTCGCCGGCAAGCTGGCGCTCAAGAAGGGCATGCGGCTGCTGGACGTGGGCTGCGGTTGGGGCGGCATGGTCCGGCACGCCGCGCGCGAGTACGGGGTCAAGGCGCTCGGGGTGACCCTGTCGAAGGCGCAGGCGCAGTGGGCGCAGGCCGCGATCGAGCGGGAGGGGCTGACCGAGTTGGCCGAGGTGCGTTACCTCGACTACCGGGACGCGCCCGCGGAGCAGTTCGACGCCATCTCCTCGATCGGGCTGACCGAGCACATCGGCGTACGCAACTACCCGTCGTACTTCGGGGCGCTGCGCTCCCGGCTGCGTACGGGTGGGCGGCTGCTCAACCACACCATCACCCGGGCCGACAACCGGGCGCCGCACCGCTCGGGCGCGTTCATCGACAGGTACGTCTTCCCGGACGGCGAGCTGGCCGGCCCGGGTCGGCTGATCAGCGAGGTGCACGACGCCGGGCTGGAGGTGCACCACGAGGAGAACCTGCGCCAGCACTACGCGCTGACCCTCGCCGCCTGGTGCCGCAACCTGGTGGAGCACTGGGACTTCTGCGTCTCGGAGGTCGGCGCCGGGACGGCCCGGGTGTGGGGTCTCTACATGGCTGGCTCGCGCATGGCGTTCGAGCGCAACGGCATCCAACTGCACCAGGTGCTGGCCACCCACAACGGCCCGGACGGCGTGAACGGCTACCCGCTGCGACCGGACTGGTTGCCCTGATCATCTGCTGAGCGTCGCCGGAAGCTGCGCATCGCCTGAAGCCGCGTCGAGAAAGTCGGCGTGGCTTCTCGCGAAGCAATTGACAAACAAGTTTTGTACGTACAAACTGATTTTGCCATGAGAGACGTCCTGTACCTGGAGCAGATCGAGCAGGCCGAGGTCCTGCTCAAGCCGCAGCGCGTGGAGGTGCTGCGGCAACTGGCCGAACCGCGCACCTGCACCGAGGTCGGGGCCCGACTCGACCAGACGCCACAGCGCGTCTACTACCACGTCAAGCAGCTCGTCGCGGCCGGCCTGGTCGACCTGGTCAACGAGCGCAAGGTTCGCGGGATCACCGAGGGCATCTACCAGGCCGCCGCCCGGTCCTACTGGCTCTCGCCACGGCTCGTCGGCCGCATCGGGTTGCGCCGGGCCCGCGACGAGCTGAGCCTGGGCTACCTGCTCGACCTGATGGAGGAGGTCCAGGCCGACATCGCCGGCCTGGACCGGGCGGCGCCCGAGCTGCCCTCGATCGGGGTCTCCGGCGAGATCCGGGTGCCCGCCGAGCAGCGCCAGGAGTTCCTGCACGACCTGCAAACCGCACTTCAGGACCTGTTCACCCGCTACGGCGGCAGCGAAGGTGACGCCTTCAAGCTGGCCGTCGCCTGCTATCCGAAAGGGAACGACAATGAGTGAACCGTTGAAGGTGCAGGCCCGCCTGGCCGCCCCCGTGGCGCGCGTCCGCCAGGCCCTGACCGACCCGGCCGAGCTGCGCCTCTGGCTGGCCGAGCACGCCGAGGTCGAGCTGCCCGAGCGGTACGAGTTCTGGGGCCGCTACACGCCCGAGGGTGACGCCCCGCACCAGCGGCTCCTGCACGCCGACGACGACTCGCTGCGCTTCGGCTGGCTGCTCGACGGGGTCGAGACCACCACAGAGTTCGGGCTTGCCGCCGACGGCCCGGACGCCACGGTGCTCACGCTGACCCAGAGCCACTTCGACTTCGCCGAGGCGATGACCGGCTCCAGCATTCGGGGGGTGCTCCAGACGTACTGGGCGCTGTCCATCGCGAACCTGGCCTCCCACCTGGAGGGCAAGCCGCTGCTGCCGCGCACCGACTTCACCTCCGCGGACCTGCGCGGCGAGCTGGTCATCGGCGTCCCCGCCGACAAGGTGTGGGAGTCCCTGACCGACTCCGAGCAGGCCAGCGCCTGGTTCGGCTACCCCATCGGGATCGAGCCGTGGGTCGGCGGCCGGTACGCCATGGGTGGCTTCGAGCACGGGTACGCCGCCAAGATCGTCGACCTGGAGCCCGGCCGGCGGATGTCCGTCGACTGGGGACCGACCGGCGTCACCAGTTGGGAGCTGGCCGAATCCGGCGGCCGTACCACGCTGACCTTCGTGCAGAGCGGCTTCGACGAGACCAACCCGCCGTACGCTGCCTGGTCCGGGTCGGTGGCCGGGCTGTCCGAGCTGCGCCGCTTCCACGAGATGGCGGCCTGGCAGCCGATCTGGCTCGCCGAGGAGGTCCCCGGCCTGGAGCCGGCCAACTGATCCTGTAGCACTCCCACTTGATCGTGCTCGATCAAGGATTTAGTGGCCTCGTTCGCACCTCGAAGGCACTACATCCTGGATCGAGCACGATCTTGTGCGTGGGGAGAGGGTGCTGCCCGCAGGCGGCTCACGCGATGGCGGAGATATCACCGTCGTCGAAGTAGATGGCCTGGTGGAGTCGACCGCCGAGGGCGACGGCGTATCGGGCCACCACCTCCTGGCCGGAAATCCGGCCCTGCTCGATCTGGGACACCCGGCCCTTCGTGACGCCCATGCGCTCGGCGATCTGCTGCTGAGTGAAGCCGCGGGCTCGTCGTACCTCGGCGAGTCGGTGTCCGACGACCTGCGCGAGCAGTTCCTGCTTTCCGGCTTCGACGGCCTCCTCGCCACCGGCCCGCTGTACGTACTCCGACCGAATGTCCGACCACCGCACATGCCCACTCATCGCTGGCCCCCCTCCTGCTGCGCGCGTTCCTTCAAGTAAATCTCGTAGCGTTGCTCGGCGAGCGGAATGGCCTGTTGATACCAGCTCTGCCACTGGCCTGCCTTGTCGCCCGCGACCAGCAGAATGCTTGCGCGCCACGGGTCGAAGACGAAGAGGATGCGGACGGTGCCAGGTCGCAGCTCCTTGAGGTTTGCCAGTGCCGACCCGCTGATCGTGTCGACCAGAGGGCGGCCCAGTCCGGGTCCTGCCTCGGCGAGCGCGTCGATCGCCTGGACGACCCGGACGAAGGTCGCCTCGTCCAGGCTGTCGATCCAAGCGCGGACCTCGTCGACGACGAAGACCTCCCACTCATCTTGCGACATCCGGGGAGTATATCAATCGCTATACCGCCTTGTGCGGATCTTGCAGCCGGTGGGGCGGGTTCGGTGACTTTTCGGGGTGGAGTGGGTACTGCCGGGCGATGTTCCTCATCTTTGGTCTGCGCACCAAGGTCGACCGGTCCGGTGTCGTGCAGGAGGTCTGCCGTCACTGCGGCAACCACGCCGCACAGGTGATCACCCGCCGGTCGACGAAATTCACCCTCTTCTTCATTCCCCTCATCCCGATCCGCACCCGGTATGCGCAGCAGTGCACGTTCTGCGGCGCGGAGTACGAGATCGCCAAGTCCGACGCTCAGCGTCTCCCGGTCGGCTGAGCCGCAGATGGCCCGCTTCCTGTGCTGGCTGATCGGCCGACCGTCGTCGGCCGGACCCGACGTGCACACCTCCGCCCGCCCGCCGTGCACCCCCGGGCGGCGTCGACGTCGACCGGTCCGTCGCCCGCTGGCCGGCACCGCGTTGCCCCGCTCACCCTGGAACCGCTCCGCTGGCCGCTGACCTGACTGTCGGCCCGCGACGGACACCGAGCGCCAGGACAGCCCGGGGAGACCGCATCGGCCTGGATGTTCGGCCCTGGCGGCGTTCCCGGGCGCTGGCTAGGCTTTCGAGGTTTGCCGTGGACCGGTCCGCCCGACTGTGCACACCCGACGAAGAGCCGGAGCGACCGTGTCGCGACAGGACGTGAAGCAGGCCGCGGGGCAGCTCAAGCCCATCGGCCCGATCGTCGCGATCGCGGTCCTGGTCGTGGAGGCCGGCTGGTTGGCCGCCGCGCTGCCCGGCGCCGCGCTGGTCAGCGACGTGGGCGCGCTCCTGGTTGCCGGCTGGGCGACAGTCGCCTGTGCCGGCGTGGCCCGTCGACACCCGGCCCCGTTGCGCAGGTTCTGGACGCTGCTCGCCGTCACCATGGCGCTCGCCGCGCTGGGTCGGGGAATCTGGACGGCGCAGCGGCTCGTCGGCGACGACCTGCCGCACAACGCGCTGATCGGGGTCGTCTTCAGCGCCGGCATCCTCACCGGCACCGCCGCGCTGCTCAGCTCCCCGTCCGGGCCACGGACGGCGGTCGGGCGGGCCCGGACGCTGCTGGACGGCGTGATCGTCGCGCTGGCGCTGGTGCCGGTCGGCTGGGTGCTGGTGTTCCGTGGGGTCGCCGCCGCCGAGCTGGCCGATCCGGCGCGCACGCTGGGGCTGCTCTACCCGATGTTCGACCTGATGCAGCTCACCATCCTGGTGGCGGTGGCCGGTCCGGCGCGGCCCCTGTGGCGGCCGATGCGCGTGCTCGCGGCGAGCCTGACCATCCGGGTGGCGGCCGACGTGGTGTACGTCTCGCTGGTCGCCCGGGGGGACTACGCCGCCGGTCACCCCATCGACCTGTGCTGGCCGCTGAGCTACCTCCTGATCGGGCTGGCCACCGGCAGCCGTCCGCCGCCGGACTGCGACGGCACCGACGAGACCGCCGAGTCCCCGCTGCCGCCGTGGTGGCGGGTGGCGCTGCCGTACCTGCCGGTCGGCGGGGCGATCATCGCGGTGCTGCTGGCCCGCCGGCCGACCGGCCAGACTCCGCCGCTGGTCTTCGTGACCATGATGGCCCTGCTCGCCGCCCTCGCCGTACGTCAGGGGCTGGCCGCCAACGAGAACCTGCGTCTGGTGGCGCGACTGCGCCGGCTCGCGTACGGCGACCAGCTCACCGGGCTGCCGAACCGGCTGCTGTTCAACCGACTGCTCCGGCTGGCCCTGCGTGACGGTCGGCCGGTGGCCGTCCTGCTGCTCGACCTCGACGGGTTCAAGCAGGTCAACGACCGGTTCGGGCACGCCACCGGGGACGCCCTGCTGACCGGGCTGGCGGCCCGGATGCGGACCGCCGTGGACGGCGACGGCACGATCGCCCGCCTCGGCGGCGACGAGTTCGCGGTGCTGGTCGAGGGGGACCGGCCGGTGTCCCCGGAACGCCTGGCCGAACGCCTGCTGGACGCCCTGCGCCCGTCGGAGGGGGAGGAGGACGTGGGTGTGCACCCGTCGGCGAGCATCGGCATCGCCGAGTACGGGCCGCAGCACGCCTCCCACTCCGACCTGCTGCGTGACGCCGACATCGCCATGTACGCGGCGAAGGCCTCCGGCAAGTCCGCGTACCGGACGTGCACCCCGGCGCTGCGTGAGTCGGCCGTTTCCCGGGCGGAGCTGATCGCGGACCTGCGCCGGGCCGTCGACGAGGAGCAACTGCACCTGGAGTTCCAGCCGATCGTCGACCTCGCCACCGGTGCGGTACGCAGCGCCGAGGCGCTGGTGCGCTGGCGGCACCCCCGACTGGGGATGTTGCCCCCGGCGCGGTTCCTGCCGCTGGCCGAGGAGACCGGCCTGATCCTCCCGATCGACCGCTGGGTGATCCACGAGGCGTGTCAGGCGGCGGCGGGCTGGCGCGACCGTGTGCCGGAGGCGACTGTCGCGGTGAACATCGCCGCGGCGCATCTGCGCCGGCCGGACCTGATCGCCACGGTCACGGCGGCCACCGCCGGCGCCGGGCTGGCACCCCGGGCGTTGACGCTGGAGCTGACCGAGTCGGCGTTGATCGAGGGGACCGACGCCGTGCTGGAACGGCTGCACCAGCTCCGGGAACTGGGCATCCAGATCGCCATCGACGACTTCGGCACGGGCTACTCGTCGTTGAGCTACCTGCACCGCATCCCGGCCACCGAGTTGAAGATCGATCGCTCGTTCGTGGCCCGCCTCGGCACGGACGAGCGGGCGTACGCCACGGTGGAGATGGTCACCCGGCTGGCTGGCGCGTACGACCTGGCGGTGATCGCCGAGGGGGTGGAGACCGCGCGCCAGCACGACGCGGTCACCGCCATCGGCTGCCCGCGCGGCCAGGGCTATCTGTACGGGCGTCCCGACAGCCCCGCCACGGTGGGTCAGAATCGGGCTTGACCCTGACGTAACGGCAGGTAGGAGCCTGGTTTCCGGAAGGGAGGGGAACCATGGCGTACACGGTGGGTCAGGTGGCGAAGATCGCCGGCGTGACGGTACGGGCGCTGCACCACTACGACGAGATCGGTCTGCTCTCGCCGAGCGGCCGGACGTCGACCGGCTACCGCCGCTACGACGACACGGACCTGCAACGGTTGCAACTCGTCCTGTACTACCGCGAGCTGGGTTTCCCACTTGAGGAGATCACCGCGATCATCGACGACCCGGCGGCCGATCCGGCCGCCCACCTGCGCCGTCAGCACGAACTGCTGACGGTACGGATCAAGCGGTTGCAGGAGATGGTCACGGCGATCGAGTTCGCGATGGAGGCGAGCAAGTTGAACATCCAGCTGACACCCGAGGAACGGTTCGAGGTCTTCGGTGACTTCCGACCGGAGGAGTACGAGGCCGAGGCGGAGCAGCGCTGGGGCGACACCGACGCGTACCGGGAGTCGAACCGGCGGGTCGCGCGGTACACCAAGGAGGACTGGCTCCGGAACAAGGCGGAGAACGAGGACTGGGGCCGGCGGATCGTCGCTCTGCTGACCTCGGGCGTACCGGCGGACAGCCCGGAGGCGATGGACCTGGCCGAGGAGCACCGACAGCTCATCAGCCGCTGGTTCTACGAGTGCTCGTGCGAGATCCACACCGGGCTGGCCGACATGTACCTGGCCGACGAGCGGTTCACCGCGTACTTCGAGAACATCGCCCCTGGCCTGGCCGCCTACGTGAACGAGGCGATCCACGCCAACGCCATCAGCCGGGCCTGACCAGCGCTCACTCCTCGACCGCTCCGTCGGATGGGGGGACCAGGAAGTCGTAGACGGTCCTGGCCATCCGGCGGACGGTCTCGTCCCCGGTCGCCATCGGTCCGGCGGTGAGGAACGCGACGGCGGTCTCGGTGCCGGGGATCAGGTAGTAGCCGACGTCGTGGGAGGCGTCCGGCAGGTCGCCGGTCTTGTGGGCCACCGGTACGCCGGGTGGCAGCGCCGCCGGAATCTTGGTGTTCAGGGTCTGCTCGCGCATGAAGCCGATCATCAGGTCCCGGGAGGCCGGGGTGAGGACCTCGCCGTCCCAGACCGCCCCGAGCAGCGACACGACGTCGTCCGGGCTGGTGTAGTTCTCCTCGCCGCGCTGCGCCGCCGCGCTGTCGAGCATCCGCCGGGCCAGGATGGTGGAGCGCTGGTTCATCGAGTCGATCAGCGCGTTGACCGGGGCGAACCCACCCAGGTAGGTGATCAGCACGTTGGCCGCGACGTTGTCGCTGTATTTGATCAGGTACCGGGCGAGCCGGTACAGCGTGACCACCTGCGGGAACGTCTCGAACTGGAGCTGGCCGGTGCCGCCCACCACGTCGGCCGGGGTGACCAGCACGCCGTCGTCGAGAGACACCTGTCCACAGTCGACCCGGCGGAGGAGCTCGACCAGGATCCAGAGCTTGATGACGCTCGCGGCCTTGGGACGCAGCGACCCGTTGACCGAGACCTGCTGGTCCCCGTACCGGCCGGAGAGGTCCCGGACGGTGGCGCCCGCGGGGTTGAGGCTGGCATCGGCGACCACCCGGGCGAGCTGCCCGCTGAGCGGGAACAGCCGTGCTCCCGCGACCGGGTCGGTGGGCGGCTGCGGGCTGGTGACCACCACTCCGGTGAGCGTCGTCGGCGGGCGGTGCCGCTGGATCACCTCAAGCGTGCCCTCACTGCGCCCGACCAGCGGCACCCGGTAGCGGTAGGCGGTCCCCCCGACGACGACCGTCCCACTGGCCACCCCGGCGGCGACCCGCATGTCCGGGTCGGCGACCCGGCCGGTGTCGCCGTCGCAGGCCCGGTACCGCACGGTGTGCCCGAGCGAGTCCACCGCGAACGCCCCGCCGGGGAACGACAGCCAGGACACCTCGCTGGTCGGCGCCCGTTCCACGCCCGGCTCCACGCCCGGCTCGTCGCTCCGCCCGCCCTCGTTGTTGGGCCCGTCCTTGTCGTTCGACCCGCCGTCGTCGTTCGACCCGCCGTCGTCGTTCGACCCGCCGTCGTCGTTCGACCCGCCGTCGTCGTTCGACCCGTCCGTGTCGCTCGGCCCGTCAGCGTCGTTCGGCCCGCCGTCGTCGTTCGGCCCGTCCATGCCGCTCGGTCCGTCGTCGGCGGCGAGCCTGTCGGCGGCGGCGAGCCCGTCGGCCGCGTACCCCAGGGTCGTTCGGTGGTTCGGGCCGGGACCGTCGGCGGTGGCCGGTCCGGTCGTCGCTGCGACGACCAGCGCGATCGCCGCCGCGAGCAGGGAAGATGAGCGCCTCTTGTCCCTTTTCTTCACGTTTGTACGATAAGAAGCGTCGGCGGCGGATGGGCCTGCCGGGGCGCGAGTCACCCGTCCGGGAGGCCGCGCCCGCGAGAGCGTGATGCCTCAGTGGGATCAAGATGACTCACCGGCATCACGCTCACCAGCGAGCGGCCGGCCCCGCGCCGAGCCGGCCCCGCGCCGAGCCGGCCCCGCGCCGAGCCGGCCCCGCGCCGAGCCGGCCCCGCGCCGAGCCAGCCGCCGAGCCGGCCCCGCGCCGAGCCAAACCCGCGCCAAGCCGGCCCCGCGCCGAGCCAGCCCCGCGCCGAGCCGCGCCGAGCCGGCCGCCGATCGAGCCGGCCGCCTACCGAGCCCGCCGATCGAGCCGGGCTACATCGGCGGTCCCGGGGTGGGTGGCTCGGCGGGCAGGCCGGGTGCCAGGCGGCGCATCGACGTGAAGGTCGGCACCAGTGCCTCGTACAGCTCGGCGAAGAGGGGCAGCAGTGCCGCGTAGGTGGCGGCGGCGGCCGGGTCGGGACGGATGGTCTCCTCCATCTGCACTAGGTCGGCGGCGACGTCGATGCTGGGGATCAGGCCCAGCGCCTGCATGCCGAGTAGCGCCGCGCCGAAGCTCGACCCCTCGCGGCCGGCGGGGAAGCTCACCGGCATGCCGAGCACGTCGGCGAGCATCTGTCGCCACAGGCCACTACGGGCGAAGCCGCCGCCGGCCCGGATCTCGCGGACCTCGTTGCCGGCGGCGCGGACCGAGGTGAGGACCAGTGCGAGTTGCTGGCAGACCCCCTCCATGGCGGCCCGGACGAGGTGTTCGCGGCGGTGCCCGTGGGTCAGCCCGACGTACGCGCCGCGGGGCAGTGCGCTCCAGTGTGGAGCGCGTTCGCTGTGCAGGTAGGGCAGCATGATGAGTCCGCCCGAGCCGACCGGCGCCCGGGCCGCCAGGGCGACCAGGTCCTCCTCGGGGTGCTCGCCCAACTCCGGCGCGAGCGCGGCGCCCGCCCACTTGAGGACGATGCCGCCGTTGTTGATCGCGCCGCCGACCGCCCAGCGGTCCTCGGTCAGCGCGTAGCAGAACACTCCGCCCAGCGGGTCGACGCCGGGGCGCTCGACCATGACCCGCATCGCGCCGCTGGTGCCGATCGAGCAGGCGACCATGCCGGGGTGCACCGCGCCCAGACCCAGGTTGGCCAGCGGCCCGTCGCCCGCCCCGACCACCACGGGCGTGCGCTGCGGTACGCCGACGGCGTCGGCGGCCGGCGCGGTGAGGCCGGGCAGGACGGCGGTGGTGGCGACCAGTCGGGGTAACCGCTCCTCGGTGATGCCGGCGATGGTCAGCGCCTCGGCGTCCCACTCGAGGGTGTGAATGTCCATCAGGCCGGTGGCCGAGGCTATCGAGTGGTCGGTGACCAGCTCTCCGCAGAGCCGCAGCAGCACCCAGTCCTTGATGCCGACCCAGTGCGCGACGCGTTCGAAGAGCTTGGGCTCCTGCTCGGCGAACCAGAGCAGCTTGGGCAGGGGCGACATCGGGTGCATGGGCGTACCCGTGCGCCGGTGTAGCGCCAGCCCGGACGGCACCGCCCGCAGCCGCTCGGCCTGCCGGGTGGCCCGGGAGTCGGCCCAGGTCACCGACGGCGTGAGCGGCTTGCCGGCCGCGTCGAGGCCGATGAGGCTGTGCATGGCGGAGCAGAACGCCAGGCCGGAGATCGGCGCGGCCACCTCGGCCACCACGGTCCGGAGCGACTCGACGACGGCGGCGAGGATCACGTCCGGGTTCTGCTCGGCGTACCCGGGGTGCGGGTTGTCGAGGGGATAGCCGACGGAGTGGCTGGCGAGCAGACGCCCGTCGGTGTCGTACGCCGTGGTTTTCGTGCTCGTGGTGCCGATGTCGATCCCGATCACCACACCGGGCGGGGTGTCTGGCGGCATGACCGTCAGTATCGCCCTATCGTCCGGGTTGATCCGCCGTTCGGGTAGTTCGCCCGTCCTGGCGTGTCCCGGCCGCCTGTCACAACTGTTAATCCGAGTGCACCCCAGATTGGTGGCCTACGCGGCGAAGGAGTCGGCGTGGCAAAGACTGATTCGACGGGTTCCACATGGCGGTACCGCTGGGCGCAGCGGCAGAACGTGCGGCGCATCAGCACGTACCGCGGCGCGGAGACGGCCTGGCGGCGACGCGACGACGAGTTACGGCGGCTGCGCGCCCTGGCCGCCGACTTCCACGGTTCCGCCGCGGCCGGCGCGGGCCTTCCACTCGAACTCCTCGACGACGAGGTGGTGCTGTGGGCGCTGCCCGCCGCGCAACTGGTCGAGGTGCGACACACGGCCGTGCTGGCCGCGCCGGACCTGACGGTCGCCGTGCCGGCCGCGCCGCTGCGTCCACGGCGACCCGACGGCGTGCGCGTCACCGACGCCGGCATGGCCGTCATCACCAGTCGCCGGCTGGTGCTGCTGGGCGGGCGCGGTCGGCGCGACTGGGCGTATGGCCGGATGACCGGGCTGGCCCACGACCCGGTGGGGCCGGTGACCCTGATCCAGGTGCTGGACCGGCGGCGTACCTCTGGGCTGTTGCTCCCCACCGACGCGGCGGGGGACTTCCGGTTCAAGCTGACGCTGGCCTTCGCCGACTCGATCGAGCAGCGTGCCGCGGTGCTCGCCCAGCTCGACGAGCTGATCGCGGAGCACGACCAGCTCAAGCCGTTCCGGCCGGCGGTGGCCACCCCGGCGCAGGCCCGGCTGTCCGCGCTCGTGCCCGGCGGTCGTCGGTCCATCGCGGTGGCGGCGGCGGTCGCGTTGCTCGTACCGGCGGCGCTCTTCGAATCGAACCCGTCGGACCCGACCGGGGGCGCGGAGGTCGCTGTGGCGGCCACGCCGGCACCGGCCGCCAGCGCGCCTCCCGCGCTGCTCCGGCCGGCGGTCCCGCTGCCCGCGCCCACCACCACGCCCAAGCGGAAACCGTCGCCACGGCCGTCGCCGAGCGCGACGTCCGGGCCGCGCTGCGGGGCGCCGGAGAACCCCCTGGGGTACGACTTCTGCGGCGGGACGAGGATCCGCCGGCCCGCCGTCGAGGTGTGCGACTGGTTCGACTGCGTGCCGCAGTTCTGGGCGGGACGGGGGTACCTCGTGCAGTGCCGGGACGGCTCGGTCAGCCTCGCGGGTGGCCGGGCGGGCGCGTGCGCCGAGCATCGGGGCGTCCGGCGGACCGTCACGAAATAGCGCGTTTTGACCATAACGATCGTTCAGGTCGGCCAGAATGATTGAGTGGAGATCCGATCCGACGACGGTGCCCGGGTGCGGATCCGCCCGGTCGGCTACCAGCCCGGCATCGACCCGCCCGACGACCCCGATCTGGCGGCGCCGGGCTGGCAGGACTGGCTGCTCATCGAGGTGGACGCCCGCACCGCCGACGGTCAGCTCTGGTCGCACCACTACCCGAGCCTGCTCGTCGAGGAGGCCCGCGCGCTGGGCAGTTGGCTGCACGGCCAGGCGGCGGCGGCCGGCGGTCCGAACCCGCCACCGGCGATGGTCCGCTTCACCGAACCCAACCTTGCGCTGCGTACCCGGGCGATCCGCCGACGTCGGCTCGAACTGATCGTCGAGTTCTCCGCCGAGTCGCTGCCCCCGTGGATGCGCCGGCCGGCCACCGCCATCTACCCGCTGGTGCTCACCGTCTCCGCCGACGCCCTCGCCGTCGCCGCCGCCCAGTGGGTCGGGCACTGCGAGGCGTACCCGCCGCGTACGCGATCGCGGTTCCCGGCCGACGACCCGCTGCTCGGCTCCCCGTCGCGTCGGCGACGAGCGGGCTGATCCCTATTACATCAAATCAGTTTGATGTAATCTGCGGGAGTGAGGGCATCCGGCACCAGCGCGCCACCGGGGTTCGTGACCGCCGCGGGGCACCCCGTGCGGTGGGGTCTGCTCAGCGAACTGGCCCGTGGTGACCTCGCCGTACACGAGCTGACCGCCCGTCTCGGCCAGCCGCAGAACCTCGTCTCGTACCACCTCGGCAAGCTCCGCAAGGCCGCCCTCGTGACCGCCCGGCGCAGCAGCGCCGACGGGCGGGACACCTACTACTCGCTCTCCCTGGCCCACTGCGCCGGCCTGCTGTCGGACGCTGGCGCGGCCCTGCATCCCGGGCTGCGGCTCGCCCCGCCGTCGCCGGCCACCCCGGTGACCGGCCGGGTGTTGTTCCTGTGCACCGGCAACAGCGCCCGCTCGCAGATGGCCGAGGCGTTGCTGCGGGAACGCACCGCCGGTGCCGTGCAGGCGTTCAGCGCCGGGAGCCGGCCGAAGCCCGTCCACCCGCACGCCGTGACCGTCATGTCGGCGCGCGGCATCGACCTGGGCTCGGCCCGGCCCGCGCACCTCGACGAGTTCGCCGGTCAGCCGTTCGACGCCGTGATCACCCTCTGCGACCGGGTCAAGGAGGTCTGCCCCGACTTCCCCGGAAGCCCGCGCAGCGCGCACTGGAGCATCCCGGACCCGGCCGTGGACCCCAGCGGGCTACCCGCGTTCGAACGGGTCGCCGGCGACCTCGCCCAGCGGATCGACTTCCTGCTGCACACGCTCGCCACCCCAGGAGAGAGGGCATCATGACCAGCCCCATCGATGACAGCACGGTCAGCGTGCGCTACCTCGTCGACGACGTGGCCGCCGCGATCGACTTCTACACCGTCCACCTCGGCTTCACCTCGGCCAGCGCCTTCCTGCCCGCGATCGCCGACGTGCGGCGCGGCAACCTGCGGCTGCTGCTCTCCGGTCCGGCCAGCTCGGCGGGCCGGGCCCTGCCCGACGGCCGCCGTCCGCAGCCGGGCGGCTGGAACCGCATCCACCTGATCGTCGCCGACATCGATGCCGAGGTCGCCCGGCTGCGGGCCGCGGGTGTCGCCTTCCGCAGCGACGTGGTCAGCGGCCCGGGCGGCCGGCAGATCGTCCTGGACGACCCTTCCGGTAACCCGGTCGAGCTGTTCGAGCCCGCCGAGGGCTGAGCCGCTCGTAAATTCTCTCCTTTCGGGCGCAACGGGATGCATCGATCTCGGTCGCGTTGCCTGTCACGTACGTGAGCGGTTGTAACGCGTGTGACCGTGACCTCTGTGGCCCATGCCCCCTGGCGGACCGCCTGGGCCGAGCGCGAGAACGAGCGCCGGCAGCGCGCCTACCGCGACGCCACCGACGCCTGGCAGCGCCGCGACGACCACCTGGTCCGGCTCCGCATCGAAGCCGCCAGCTTCCTCGCGTGTACGCAGCCCCGCACCGGCCTACCGGTGGAACTCGACGACGACGAACTCGTCTTTCGCGTCCTTCCCGGCGCCACGCTTGTCGAGGCCGAGGCGCGGCACGTCCCCGGGCTGCCCACGCCGGGCCTGTGTTCCTTCGCCGAGCCGTCTTCCGAGGCACTGCCGGCGAGCCTGCGGGCGGTCGACACCGGCATGGCCGTGGTGACCAGCCGACGGGTGGCCTTTGGCGGTCAGGAGCACCGGCGGGAGTGGCGGTACGACGACCTGACCGGCCCCGCCCACCACCCCGACGTGCCGGTCACCCTGCTGCCCGACCGCGGCCGACTTGACGGGCTGCTGGTCCCGGCGGGTGCCGTGGTGAACTTCCGCTTCTATCTCACCCTCGCGACCAGCGAGGATCGCGCCGCAGTCATCACGCAAGTCGACGCGCTTCTGGCCGCCCACCGGGCCGTCCCGCCCGCGCCTCCTGCGTTGGTGGGGCCCGACGACGCACCACTGAAGGCGGTACGCCCCGACCGGCGGGCGATCGGTGCTGCCGCCGTCGCCGCACTGGTGTTCGTGACGCTCGGACCGGGCGCTCTGGGCCCTGGCGCGTCAGGATCCGTCGGCCCGGTGCCCTCGGCGGAGATCGTCGCGTTGGACCTGCCGAGGGCCGGGGCGACCCTCGTGCCGCTCTCGCTCGTCGGGCCGGTGCCACCCAGGACGCGGATCGGCTCGGCCGTGAGCGCCGTATCGACCGCCCCTCCGGCCTGGACTGTCCGGCAGGCGGCCCCGACAGACGCCTCTACGGTGGTGTCCCCGGTCGTAGCGGTGGCCCGGCCGCCGGCAGCCGCGCCGCCCGTCGTCCCGACCCCCTCGGTGAGTGCGGTGCCGACGCCGGTCCCACCCACGGACCCGCCCGCGTCAGCTCTGCCGACGCCGCCCGTCGCGTCGGCCTCACCGACGCCGACCCCGACTGCGACGGCTACGCCGGATGCGGGGGTGCTGGCTATCTGTCTGGACGCTCTTCAGCTGCCGGTGCTGGACCCGCTGCTCTGCCCGTCCCCGGCGCCTTGATCGGCGTCTTCGCTGTTCGCTGCCGCTTGCTCAGTTCATGGCGCTGAAGTCGGGGACGGTGAGGGAGCCGTCCTCCGCGAGGGTGAAGCCCGGGTTCCAGGCGATCTCCCACAGGTGACCGTCCGGGTCGGCGAAGTAGCCGGCGTAGCCGCCGTAGAAGGTCTCCTCGGCCGGCTTGGTCACCGTCGCGCCAGCCTTGGTCGCGGTGGCGATCACCTTGTCGACTTGGGCTTGGGAGCGGACGTTCTGGGCGAGGGTCATCCCGCCAAAGCCGTCGGTTCCTGGGTCGTCGATGTTGGCGTCGGCGGCGAGCTTGTCGCGGCCCCAGAGGACGAGAGCCAGGCCGCCGGCCTGGATGAAGACCGTCCCCTCGACCTCCTGGCCTCGCCAGCCGAGCTGCTCGTAGAACGCCTTCGCGCGGGCTACGTCCGCGACTCCCAGGGTGATGAGGCTGATCCGCTGCTCCATGGGCATCAACCTAACGGCACGAGCACGCTCGCACTCCGGTAGTTGTCAAGTCAAACTGAGACGGTCTGTTCCTGCTGGGTTGGCTGGTTGATCCAGGCATGGTCGGGCAGCCTCGGTGCCCGTGGCCGGCGGTTGAACCGGTCCGGCTGGGCGGCGTGCGCCGCGTCGAGGGCGTGTTGGCGTTGCTCACGGATTTGCTCGGCGGTGCCGTAGTGCACCGAGGCTGGGGTGTGCCAGCCGATCCCGGAATGCCGGTGTTCGTGGTTGTAGGCGGTGAAGAATCCGTCGCAAAAGGCTCTTGCGTCAGCGAGGGACCCGAATCTGGCCGGGAAGTCTGGCACGTACTTCATGGTCTTGAACTGGGCCTCGGAGTACGGGTTGTCATTCGAGGTCCGAGGTCGGGAATGCGAGCGGAGGACACCGAGGTCAACGAGCATCTCCGATACCGGCTTCGACACCATGGAGCCGCCACGGTCGGCGTGGATGGTGTGCGGCTCGATCCCGTTACGGCTGATCGCGTCTGCCAGGAAGTCGCGGGCTACGACCGCGTCCTCCCCGGCCGCGACGAGCCAGCCGGTGACGTACCGCGAGTAGATGTCGATAACGACGTAACACCGGTACCAGACGCCTTTGACAGGTCCTTTCAACGCGGTGATGTCCCAGGACCACACCTGACCCGGTCCGGTCGCGACCAACTCCGGACGCACCCGGGGTGGATGGGTCGCCAGCCGGCGTCGTTCCCGGCTCTGCCCGGCCGCACGGGCGATGCGATACATCGTGGACATCGAGCAGTGATAGCGGCCCGCGTCGAGTTCCCGGGCCCAGACCTGCGGGATCGCCAGGTCGGCGTAGGTCGGCGAGTTCAGCACCGCCAGCACACGATCGCGTTCG